>DASXMC010000644.1:0-4060 GCA_036495885.1 Allostellaceae bacterium
CGAGGAGGTCGCAACTTCCTGGCAGCGATCCGCGGACCAGTACGGCATCGACACCGAAAGTAGCGAGGCCCCGCGAATACTGACATCGCGGGAGCTCAAAGAGGTCCGTGAACCTCTAGATCGCCTGATCCTAAATGCACAGGACGAGATCGATAGACTTTACAAGATAGTTCGCGAAGCAGGGTACACCATTCTATTCTGTGATACGGCAGGTGTCGCGGTCGACCACCGGGGCGATGATGGCGATGCAAGCCGTTTCAAATATTGGGGAACGTGGCTTGGCGGCGTTTGGTCGGAGGCGATCGAGGGGACCAACGGGATCGGCACCTGTATTGCCGAAGAGCGGCCGGTCACCGTGCACCGGAGCCAGCATTATCGGTCGCGTCACATAGACCTCAGTTGTTCCGGCGCGCCGATCTTTGACGTCGACGGCAAAATGCTGGCAGTGCTCGACGTCTCCGCGATCGATCCCGAGCGCTCGGAACGCGCGCATGCGTTGACCGGCGCTCTGACGGTGGCGGCGGCGCGCGCCATCGAGGAGCGATTTTTCCGGGAGCAGTTCCGCCGCGAGTGGATCGTCGCGGTCGCACCGCCGGAAGAGAGTGGCGCCGGCATGCTGCTGGCGGTCGACGGCGACCAGCGCATTGTCGGCGCCAACCGAACCGCGCGAACTGCCCTCCTGATCGATGATCGAACTCTGCGGGCAGGCGTCGGCTTGTGGAGCATTTTTGAACAGGACCGCGCGCTCTTTCGGCGCAAGGATACGACCGACGTCCCAACGCAGCTCATCGTCGCCGGCAGCGATGAGGCCCGGCCGGCGCTGGTGACGCCGCCGGAGAGAATTTCCGCTGCCTGGCAAAACGCGGCGAGCAGCGCGCTGCACACGCGCCCACGCTCGGATATGCTCGCCAATCTGAGGCAGCTGTCGCCGGCCCCGCAAATGCGCGGCGGTTTGCCGCCTGGTGCGATGCGTCGGGTACGCGAATATGTCGAAACACGTCTCGGCGAGAGCATAGATCTCGCCGCACTGGCCGGTATCGCGGGGCTGTCGCTGTACCATTTCGCGCGCGCATTCAAACAATCGGCCGGTGTGACACCCCACCACTATCTGGTGCAGCGACGCATCGAACGAGCGCAAGAGTTGTTGGCTCGCACCGAACTGTCATTATCTGAGGTGGCGCTTGCCACCGGTTTTTCGGACCAGAGCCATTTCGCACGGCATTTCCGGCAGATGCTCGGATTAACCCCCGGGCAGTTTCGCCGCTCGCAACACTAGCCATTAGCGATGCCTCGCGTTCCGCGCTGCGGCCGCCGAGAAACACCTTGGGTCAGCATCCTTCGATCGAGCCGATCGCGCTGCCGCTGTCGCGTCGGACGCCGAGGGGCTCTGCAAGCGGCGGTCGAACGGATCGTGCCAACAAACCGGTAGCCGCGGCCGAAGTCGGTCCGAATTAAACCGCCATCCTTGCCGAGAGCCCGGCGCAGCGTGCAAATCTGAGCCTTCAGATTTTGCTCGGCGACGACAACACCTGGCCAGACACGGCGTTCCAGCTCGTCTTTGGTGACCAGCGATCCATCGGCGTCGAGCAGCGCCAAGAGCATGTCGAAGGCGCGGGTCCCGAGCTTTACCGGGACACCGTCGGCAAGCAGCTCGCGCCGACGCAGCAGCACCTGAAAGCGGCCGAATTCGAGCGCGCAATCATCCGCAGCGGGGCTTGGTTCACGCGTTACGGTCCATGGCTCATTATGCCCGTTCGGTCGGCTTTTGGCCGTTTGATCGATCAGCGATAGCGGCATGTTCGGACCTCCCTGGTCATGCAATGCTCGAACTGACTCGCCGCGGTATAGGCTGAGGGGGGCCATCCGCTCTTGCATGGCTTTGCTGGGAGCAGAACAGCTTTGCTCCAATCTCACCGGATGCGAATGGCGGAGGGAGGCCGGGCAAAGATCGTCGACCCCTTTGCCACGGAGGTGCTCAATCCTCCTGGCGCATCGTCGCGAGCAGCACCCCGACCTGCCCCCCGCTGCGCGAAATCATCGCTTGGATCTGGGAGCGGTGGGTCAATCCCACGCTGACGCCGTCGATCGCGACGTCCTCGATTTTGTAAAGGCCGTCAACTATCGCGAGCTGCCAGTCCATTTCAATCGGCTGGCCCTGTGGGCTCGTGATCTGACTGGCCACGATCACCCCGCCAGGATCGGTTCGGCTGCCGGTTACCCGGAACGTGCCGCCGCCGAATTGTGCCAGCCGAGGTCCGTCAGAGCGCATGACGTAATCTTCATAAAGTTGTCGGAACTCCTGCTGCTGCTCCGGGCTCGCGATACGCCAATAGGGACCGAGAACAAAACGGCAAATCCCGTCCAGATCGGCATCCTGGCTCAGCAATTGACGAAAGTAAGCCTCTTTCTGATCCAAGCTTGCAAAGGAACGCATCTCGGCGAGCGCATCCGTGCCGAGGACGCTGATGAACTGGGCCGGAGTCTGAGCGGCAGCAACGGGTCTCGGCGCCGCCGCCACACCGGCGATCACCGCAACGGCGAGAGCGCAGCTCCTTATGTGTTGGACCGATTCGAGCATACGTAATCTCCATCGACATTGTTTATTGGACGACTTGCCCGCCCCGCGAACGCCGGCGCCGTCTCCGGTTATCCCGCGGGCATCTTGAGATCTTTGTGTCGATACCTAGTGCTCAGATGCATTCAGATGGATTCAGTCTCAGCAGAAGCGCCTTGCCCGGCCTTGTACCGGACAATATTGTCCGGTCACTTCACCACAGCTGCGGCCGCCTCGGCGATCGTTACGTCGTTGGCCTTATCGAAGCTGCTGACGCCGACGGCCCCGACCACCGCGCCGGCGACCCGGATCGGCACGCCACCTTGCATTTGCATCTGCTGCGCCGTGATCGCCGCCGGCCGGCCGGTGTTGATCGCCTCCTCGAGAGCTTGGGTGGGTTCCTGGAAAAGCGCGGCGGAACGGGCTTTCCCGATCGCGAGCTCGATGCCGATCGGGCGGGCGCCCCGCATTTGCTCAAACAGGATCAAATCGCCAGCGGGACCGACGACCGCGAGCGAAGAGGGTGCAGTAATTTGCTGCGCCTTTTGCTCGGCGGCGTGCAGCACGGCCCGGGCACCATCGAGGCTCAAATTCGGAACTTCGACCGTCTGGCCACGTACGAGGCCGGGCGTAAGCAGCACGCCGAACGCGATCAGCCAGCCGCCGATTTGATGTCGTGCGAATACGCGCTTGCCGGTAATCAATGCTCGCCTCCAGTCTTGGTCGTGCCGAGCGAGGTCCCTGCAGCTCCGGCGCCGACCACCGAAGCAGAGCCGGCATTGCCGGTCGTCCCCGGCTCGGCCCAAAGCCGCGCCCAATACGCGTTCGGTTCCGGCGGTAGTTGCAGATTGGCGTTGTTGCCGTCGTACATCGTGCCGGTCTGTCCGATAACCGCCGGTGGCTGTGCGCCCTCGGGCGCGGGCGGCGGGTTGCCGCCCTGCGCAAGAGCGGGCATAGCGGTGAAGGCGAGGATTGCGGCCGCAATCCCAGTGGATCTGATCATGCAACGGGATTCCTTTGGTTGGTTATGGGGCAGCTGACGCGAACTTCGTTCTCGTTGGCTGGAGCAATCCTCCCCCTCGATGGGGAGGGCGGGAGGGGGTGATAGTGCCGAAATACGTGCCGAGGTGCAGGAGCATCCAACGGGCGACGGCCGCCACCGTGCCAGTGTCTTACGATTCAAAATGACTGACGCGGAGGGCGTCGATTCTGCCGGCCGCATGCGACGATTGCAGAGGACTCGCGGCTCCACCCCCACCCAACCCTCCCCCATCGAGGGGGAGGGCTCGGCGCCGCCGAAAAGCAAGGGATATCAAGGGCGAAGCCCTCGGCTAGTTGGCTGCGAGCGGCTAGGGCGCCCGCCGGGCCTGCCGATGCAGCGTTTGCCGCATGTTGCTGACCTGACCGGCGGAAACGGCAGGCGCGGCATTGCCCCACGCATTGCGAATATAAGTCACGACCGCTGCGACCTCGGCATCGGAAAGCTTCCAGGCGAAGGCGGGCATT
>DASXMC010000645.1:0-2171 GCA_036495885.1 Allostellaceae bacterium
CTGCATGCGGTCGTTCTCGGCGCCTCGGCCGGCGGCGGTTTTCCGCAGTGGAATTCTAACGCTCCGGCCTGCCGTGAAGCGCGACGCGGCGGCCAACGGGTGCGCGCGCGCTCGCAGGCCTCGATCGCGGTTTCGGCCAACGAGCGCGATTGGTTTTTGCTGAATGCGTCGCCTGATCTGAGGCTACAGATCGAGGCGACGGCGGTGCTGCACCCGCAATACGGGTTGCGCTCGTCCCCGATCGCGGGGGTGGTGCTGACCGGCGGCGATGTCGACGCGCTCGCCGGTGTGCTGCACTTACGTGAGCGCCATCGCTTCACTATCTATGCGCCGCCGCCCGTGCTCGAAGTTATCGCTGCAAACCCGATTTTTGGGGTGCTCGCCCCCGAATATGTCGGACGGGTCGAACTGCGCCTCGACAAAAGCCTCAACCTCGCCAGCGCGTCCGGAGATTCGGGTCTCGCGGTGCAGGCCTTTGCGGTGGCGGGCAAGGTGCCGCTTTATCTCGAAGAGGATGGGCGCGATCCGGGGTTGAGCGAGGCCGGGGATGCGGTTGGACTCGAGCTGGTCGACACGGTGGGGGGCGCCCGCTTTTTCTTTATTCCCGGCTGTGCTGTAGTGACCGAGCCGTTGCACCGACGTCTCGCCGGCGCGGCACTCGTCTTTTTCGACGGCACCCTGTGGCGGGACGATGAGATGATCCGGATGGGTATCGGCGACAAGACGGGGCGGCGGATGGGCCATATCAGCATGTCGGGCGCCGCAGGGGCGATCGCTGCGTTCGCCGACCTCGGTGTGCAGCGGCGGATCTTCATCCACATCAACAATTCGAACCCGGTCCTGTTCGAGGATTCGCCCGAACGGCGCGCCGCCGAGGCGGCCGGTTGGGAGATCGCCTATGACGGGATGGAGGTGAGGCTGTGAGCCCAAACCCGACGGCACCCGCAACCCTCTCGACCACGGACCAGCTCGAAGACGAATTGCGCGCGATCGGCGCCGAGCGCTATCACGACCGCCATCCGTTCCACCATCTGATGCGCGACGGCAGGCTCTCTCGCGGCCAGCTCCAGGCGTGGGCGCTGAACCGCTATTACTACCAGGCGCGGATCCCGGCCAAGGACGCCTATCTTATCGCCCGCTTGCCAACTCCAGCACTTCGCCGCGAATGGCGCCGGCGCATCCTCGATCATGACGGCGACGACGAGAACACCGGCGGCATCGCCCGCTGGCTGAAATTGACCGAGGGGCTTGGTCTCGACCGCGATTATGTGATTTCGACCCGCGGCCTGTTGCCGGCAACGCGGTTTGCGGTCGACGCTTATGTCAATTTTGTACGCGACCGGTCGTTGCTGGAGGCGGTCGCCTCGTGCCTGACAGAGATGTTCTCGCCGCAGATCATCCACGAGCGGGTCGAGGGCATGCTGCGGAATTACGATTTTGTCAGCCGCGACACGCTGGCTTATTTCACGCCGCGGCTCACCCAGGCGCCGACCGATGTCGCCTTTGCCCTTTCCTATGTGAAAGAGCACGCCGACACGCCGGAAAAGCAAGCCCAGGTGCTCGACACCTTGCGCTTCAAATGCGACGTGCTGTGGGTCCAACTCGATGCGCTGTATTTAGCCTATGTCGAACCGGGAATGATCCCGCCCGGCGCGTTTGTCCCGGAAGCGCATCAGTGATCGGCCGCGCCACAGCGGTCGCCGGCACCACCGTCCTGCGCTTTGCCGCCTACGCCAAATTTCGCTTCGACGAGGTGAGGCAGGCCTGGGTGGTGCTGGCGCCCGAGCGGTTGCTGCTGCCTGACGAGCAGGCGGTTGCAGTGCTCAAGCTTGTCGATGGCGCACGCGATGCCGATGCCATCATCGAGACGCTCAGCCAGCAATATGAAGCGCCGCGCGAGGTGATCGCCGCCGATGTGCTGCCGATGCTGCAGGACCTCGCCGACAAAAAGATCTTGCGGGGATGACGGCGGCGGTAGCTGCGGTCGAACCGCCTTTGGCGCTGCTCGCCGAGCTGACCCATCGCTGCCCGCTGCGTTGCCCTTATTGCTCGAACCCGTTGGCGTTGGAGCGCGCCGGAGCCGAGCTCGACACCGCGAGCTGGGAGCGGGTGCTGAGCGAGGCGGCGGAATTGGGCGTGTTGCAGGTGCATTTCTCGGGCGGCGAACCGCT
>DASXMC010000646.1:0-3077 GCA_036495885.1 Allostellaceae bacterium
CGAGATCGAGGAAATGCTGATGATGGGTCTGCGCCTCTGCGCAGGCATCGCCTGCAACCGCCTCGAACGGGCCGCCGGGAGCCCGGTCGAGAGCCTGTTCGCACGGCGCCTGCCAGCATTGATCGAAGGCGGGTTTCTGACCCTCGCGGATCGGCGTCTGGCCGCCACACCCGCCGGCCGGCTGCGCTTGAACGCGGTGCTGGCGGCGTTACTCGCCGAGCCGGCGGCGTTTGCTGCGCCGACCAAGTAAGGCGCCGCTAGCTCGGTTTGCCGGGCGGCGGCGGGACCGGCGAGCTCGGTTTGGCGCCCTCGTCGGAAAGCTGGTGGTAGACCATTTCCGCAAGCTTCATCAGCTCCTGGCGGCCAGTCTTGGCGGCGAGCGCATAGCCGAAATCCCGATCGGACCAATAGAACACGCCGAGACCGTTGTTTTTGCTATAGCGAAACCCGGTCTCGCCGGCATCGTCGGAGCGCTCGTACAAGGTCAGCCGAGTGTCGCCTTTTTGATACATGAATTGCGCGGCCGGGCCGCCTTCGGAAGGCAGCAGCCTTCCGCCCATCAGTTGAAAACCGACTGCGGTCAAATTGGGCACGACCAGCGGCCGGCCGAGCCGCTTGGACAGCCACTGCACCAGATGCATCTCCTGGGCCGCACCGACTTCGACCGGGTGGCGAACCTCGACCGAAAACACCCGGTGCGCCGCCACTGCGTCGTTGGTGATTTCGCGCTCGACTTGCGCTGTTTGGTTAGCGGAAGGCGCGCCCAGTCTCCAGTCACGCGCCGCCCAGCCGCCCGCTCCGCCAACGATCAGCAACAGAACGGCCGCGGCGACGGCGCCGAGCCGCCAATAGGCGCGACGGCGTCTTTCTGCCAGGAGCCGCGGCACCCTGAGGCGCGTCGGGACCGGCGCCTCGCTCGGCTCGGCAAAGGCCTGCCGCAGCTGCTGCTGCATTCCCCGATACTGCTCGAGCCGCGCGCTCTGTTCGGGGTTCGCGGCGAGATAGGCCTCGACTGCGGCCGCACGCTCAGGCGGCAGATGCCCGTCGACGGCTGCGCTCAGCTCGTGCTCTTCGATGCCGCCGCGCACCGCGCTCATTTTGCTTTCCTCGGGGCGTTGCCAGGAACCTCGAGATCGCGATTCATAAAGAGCCGCAGGCGTTCACGGCCGCGCGACAGCCGCGACATGACCGTACCTATCGGCACCCCCAACACCCGCGCCGCCTCTTCGTAGGAGAGATCTTCAACGGCGACGAGAAACAGTACGGATCGCTGTTCTCCAGGCAGTGCCCCAAACGCGCGCAGCAGATCGCGGTGCTCGAGCGCCTCGTCCTGGCCGCCCCTGATTTGCGGCAACTCGGATTCGATCGCTTCGGTCAAGGTATCGTGCACCCCGCGCCGCTTCTGACGATGCTGCTCACTGAGGAAGCGATTGTAGAGAATAGTGTAAAGCCAGCCTCGCAAATCGCCTTCCGCGCGGCGCAAATGCCAGCGAGATAGCGCCCGTTCAAGACTGTCCTGGACAAGATCGTCGGCCCGCTCGCGATCGCCACGCACCAGGGCGCGTGCAAACCGCCGCAGGCCCGGTATGTGCGCTTCGATTGAGGCGGCCTCTATTGCCATTGCGTCCCGCGAAGACGAAGGGCTGGCGATACGAAACGGAGGTAATCTCCTGCAAACCAAATGGCCCAGATCGGCGGCCGAAGGTACAGCGGTTAACCACCTTATCTTCGGAGAGTTCTGTCCATTTTTCCATCACAATCGCGCCAATCGTCATATCGGATCGGGCATAGCCCCAAACTCGCTCGCCGCCGGTTCCCTTGGGACCGGCCTAAGCTCTTGTACTCTACGACATTGCGCGCGTCCCCTTATTCCGCTCCCCACCCCCTGGTTTATGCGTCAAATTTGCGTCAGCCCGATCTCGCGGGGTGCCGTTTCCGCCGGCTTGCCGAGCCAGGTTCATTCCGGTACCGAAGCCCAAAGGACGGCAATAGAGATCTCGCGGCGGCTATCCCGCGATTTGGCCTCGCCGCCTTGCCCGTCTGCGGATTTCGCGCTAAGACGCGCGGGGTCGCGCCCGGCGCTCTGCGCCGCATTGATGAGGCAGTCGCATGGCACGCAATAAAATTGCGCTGGTCGGGGCCGGACAAGTCGGCGGCACCATTGCCTTGCTCGCCGGGCTCAAGGAGCTGGGCGACATCGCTTTATTGGACATTGTCGAGGGGGTGCCGCAAGGCAAAGCCCTCGATATCGTAGAGGGGTCGACGATCGAGGGTTATGATGCGGTCGTCAAAGGCTCGAACGATTATGCCGACATCGAGGGAGCCGACGTCGTCGTCGTCACCGCCGGCATAGCGCGTCGGCCGGGCATGAGCCGTGACGATCTGATCGGCACCAACGCCAAGGTCATCTCGACAGTCGGCGAGGCGATCAAACGGCATTGCCCGCAAGCCTTTGTGATCACGATCACCAACCCGCTCGACGTCATGGTTTGGGTCATGCGCGAAGCGTGCGGACTGCCGCCGCATCGCGTCGTAGGCATGGCCGGTGTGCTCGACAGCGCGCGCTTCCGCTATTTCCTCGCCGAAGAACTGAAGGTTTCAGTCGAGGACGTCAGCGCCTTTGTTCTCGGCGGCCATGGCGATATGATGGTGCCCCTGGTGCGCTATTCGACCGTTGCCGGCATCCCGCTGCCCGATCTCGTGCGCATGGGCTGGACGACGCGGGAGCGACTTGAGAAGATAGTCCAGCGCACGCGCGATGGTGGTGCCGAAATCGTGAGCTTGTTGAAGACAGGGTCGGCATTCTACGCCCCGGCCAGTTCCGCGATCGCCATGGTCGAAGCCTATCTGCGCGACAAGAAGCGGGTTCTGCCCTGCGCCGCATGGCTCACCGGGCAATATGGCGTGCGCGACCTTTATGTCGGCGTGCCGGTAGTGATCGGCGCCGGCGGGGTCGAACGAATCGTCGAGATTGCTCTCGACCGCGACGAAAAGGTGGAGTTCGACCGCTCCGTCGCGGCGGTGCGTGAGCTTGTCGAGGTGGTCAAGAAGATGCCGATGGCGGGCTGACCGATGAA
>DASXMC010000647.1:0-1816 GCA_036495885.1 Allostellaceae bacterium
GCGCGTAGTAGCCGGGCGGAGGATAGTAGGCCGGCGGCGGTGCGTAGTAGGGCGGCCCGACAATTGCCCGCACCGGCGCGGTCACGACCGCCGCAGCACCGGCTAAGACCGCCCCGGCGGCAACAAATGGCAGAGCGAGCAGCCCCGGGCCGCAGCGCCATCCCCAGCCATTGTGCCAGCATCGCGCCAATGCCTCGGAAGTCGGCAGGGCAGCGGCGCTCGCCACCAGCAGAGCGACGGCTGCAAAGCGTCCATAACGCACTACACGAACTCCTAAATTTACCAATGTCCCACCTGTCGCATATACGGGGCGAACCGCAGAAACATACCCGCTTCAGCTCACGGGCACATGACGGAGCGCTCGTGATCCGTTGGCGATCACGCAACTAAGTCGGACTTGGAAGATCGCCCGGGACAGAGGCGTCGATCGGTGCCGGCGGTCAATCGCCGGCTGCAGGAGCGGGCGCCGGCGGCGAGAGCGGGATCAGCGACAGGATCAAGGTGACGAGAAACAAAATCGACAAGCCGCCCATAACGCCGACGAGACGGTTGAGGCCGGGGGCAATCGTGTCCGGCGGACCTTGACCCTGCACCATGCTCATTAAATACGCGAACATCGCCTGGGTGCCGATATAGCTGACCCCAGTCGATCCGGTCTGGACCTGTGAGCACAACCAGATACCGGGCGGAATCAGCGCGATCCATAACAGAAAATCGTCGCCGATGAAGGCGAGACAGGCGAGGCCGACCAGCGCCCCGATCAGGCAGCCGATCAGCCGGTGAACCCCGCGCTGGACGATGACGCTGCTGTCTGAATGGATAATCGCTGTCGTCGGGATCCCCATCACGATTACGACAGTGATGCCCAACGTCACCGGGCTCACCGGCGCGATCCACTCGGCCAATGCCGGCAACAGCATGACCGCCAGCCCGCCGCGGCAGGCGTGCAGCAGCAACGGCCGATTCCCTGGTAGCCAGCGCCGCAACTCGGCGCCGTAGCGGCGTCGCCAGAAGGCCAAGGGCGGCGGCTCAAGCAAACTTGTCGCCGGTGCGGCGCCACCGGGCGGGATCGGGCTCAGCGCGCAGACGACCAAGGACGCGGCGGTTCCAATCGCGACGTCGATGACGCGGTTGACCGCGGTGTTGAAGGCGCTCTGCGGCTGGTTGAACGACATCAGCATAACAAGGCACGCGGTCACAGCGCCGACCAGCCAGGCATAACTGTAGCGCGAGGTCACAAATCCGATCAGGCCGATTACCGACAACAGAAACAGGCACAGCAAAAACGGCAGCGATTGATAAACGAACAGCCGCAACGCAACGAGTGCCGCAAGCGCCCCGACGATACTGCCGGCGACCCGCATCATGCCGCGCGAGACCGCCTCCATCGGCGCGGCGCGGGTCACCATAAAGGCGGTGATCGCCGACCACCACGGCTCGTCCGAATGCAGCGCTAGTGCGGCCAGCACCGCCAAGGTTACTGATGCCGCCGCCTCCGCCGCCTCCAAGCCGCGCCGGCCGCGCCATTCGAGTGCTCGCAGTTCGGCGGCAAGCGCTCCGGGGATCTCACGCAGCACGAGAGAGCCCTCAGCCTCAGTAAAAGATCAGGGTACGCGCATCCGAACCCATGTGCAGGATGACGTCGGGGTGCGGGTCGCGCAGCACGAAGGTCACCGGAAACCGCCGCTCGAGCCGGATCCAGTCGGTCGTCGGCTCGACATAGGGCAACAAGGTATTCGGCGTTTGTCTGCGGCTGATGCCGCGGGCGATACCCTGGACAACCGCGCGATGGACGTGCCACGGGTAGGAGTCGAGC
>DASXMC010000648.1:0-6807 GCA_036495885.1 Allostellaceae bacterium
CGTCAAAATCACGCTCTGAACCATTTCCGGCAAGGTCAGCTCGCAGCCGAGTGCCGCGGCGGCGGCGGCGAATGACGGCACGCCGGGGGTCAGATCGTAGGGGATGCCGAGGGCGTCGAGCCGGCGCGTCTGCTCGGCAACGGCACCGTAGAGCGACGGGTCGCCGGAATGCAGCCGAGCCACGTCGCTGCCATTGGCGTGCGCAGCGGCGAAATGACCGACAATCTCGTCGAGGGTCAACGGGGCGGTATCGACGACAAGTGCCTCGGCTGGGGCCAGCGCTATGATCTCGCGCGGCACCAGCGAGCCGGCGTAAAGACACACCGGGCAGCGCTCGATCAGGCGCTGCCCGCGCACCGTGATCAAATCGGCGGCACCGGGTCCAGCGCCGATAAAATGAACGGTCACCGTTGCCCGTCGGGGAAATAGCCGCGCGGCGTGTACAGGTGCAGCGGGTCGCCGGCGAGAACGCGCGTCGCGCCGTTGCCGACCACAACGAGGCTCAGCATGTCGATCCCGCCCGCCAGTGCCGCGAGCTCCGACAGCCGAACAATACGCGTTTTTTCCCCCGCGCGGCCGAGATTGCGGCCGATGAACACCGGGGTTTGTGGCATGCGCTGACGCAACAGAATTTCGGCCGCTGCGGCGAGCTGCCCTGGGCGCCGCCTTGAGCGCGGATTGTAGAGGGCAACGACAAAATCGCCGGCCGCCGCCATTTCGAGCCGGCGGCGGATCACCGTCCACGGGGTAAGCAGGTCGGACAATGAGATGGCGCAGAAATCATGGCCGAGCGGAGCACCTGCGCGCGCCGCGGCGGCCTGCAGCGCCGAGACGCCCGGACACACGATGATCTCGACTTGGCGCCATTCGGGCTCGGGCTCGCGGTCGAGCAATTCAAAAACCAGCGACGCAATGCCATAAATTCCGGCATCGCCCGACGAGACGAGCGCCACATTGCGCCCTTCGGCCGCGAGGTCGAACGCGTGGCGCACCCGCGCCGCTTCTTCGCCAAGCTCCGACGGGTGGCGGCGTTTGCCGCAGATCGCCGGTCCGAGCAAGTCGAGATAAAGCCGATAGCCGACGATCTCTTCTGCGGCATCAAGTGCGGCGCTGGCTTCGGGGGTGCGCCAGCCGGGGTCGCCGGGACCGATGCCGACAATCGTAAGCCGGCCGCGAGCGCGGCCGAAAGCCATCGCATCGATCGGTTGCGCCGCGAGCGCGATGGCGCAGGTTGCATGCCGCGACTTTTGTTTTGGCGCGACGAGAATGCCGCCGGGACCGGCGGCGGCGAGCGCCGCTCCCTCGGCCACTCCCCAGCAACCTGTGGCGCGGAACACCGATTGCGAACGCTCGGAGAGATGCGGCGTTTCGGCCAGCAGGCGTTCGGCCGGGAAAAACCGCGCCGGCACGTCGAGCGAACGGGCGAGCGCGTGAATGCCGGGCTCGGCGAGCTTGAGTTCGATCGAGACGACCGCGGCGACCGCACCGGCGGCGAGACCGGCTTGGCCCAAGGTCGCGTGGGCGAGATCGGCGATCTCCTCGGCCGGGCAGGTGCGCTCGCAGCCGATTCCGAGCGCCAGCACCGGCGGATGATAAACAAGGGCCGTGGTTCCCGGTTCTGCCACGTGGCTGGTCACGACCACTTTGGTCGCAGCGTCCGGGATCCAGGTGATCGCGGCATTGCGCAGCCACTCGCCGCCGGCCGTTTCCTCGACCAGGGCCACCGCTTCGCCGGCGAGGAGTGCCGCGGTAACCGGTTTGACCTGCTCCGGGTTGGCCACTCGCCAGCCCGGCGGCGGCTCGTCGAGCGCCAAGCCGAGCCGCAAATCGCCGGCCGTGGTGATCGCCGCGACGCCGCCGGTAACCGCGGCAACCGCACGGGCGAGTGCGTTGCCACCGTGGTGGCCGCCGAGAAGCGGCACCGCAACCGAGCCGTCTTGGGCGACCGCGACCAGTGGTGGTTCGCGTTCTTTTGCCGCGAGGAATGGTGCTACGGCGCGGATCAGGATGCCGCTGGCACACAGTCCGATCACCGGCTGGCCGGCGGCAAAAAGCTGGGCGATGTGCGCCGCGGCCCGGTCGTAGGTGACATCCCAATCACCGGCGCGGGCGCTGGGGCCGTGCAACCGCGCATCGGGCAGCACCCGTTGCAAGCGTCGGCCGAGCACCGCCGCCGACGGGCCGAGAACGACAATTGCAATTTCTTTTCGCCGCCGTGGCATTGGCGCCTGTCTCGCTACCATGGCCTTTTCATGTGCCGCTATCGTCCGCAACGCGATCCGAACTTAGGACTTTCACCAACCTTCGCAGACCCTTGCCGCGAAATGAACAAAATACACCGATTATTGTCGGTAGCCGCGACTGATCTGCTAAATTTGTCGCCATCAGCATCGGCACAGGGGAGGCCATGCGATTGGATTTTAAGACCGGCGTTCTCGCCGCGATCTTTATCGCGTCTGGCGCAACCTCGCCCTACGCCGATCAAACGCCGCAAGTCAAGTTGGCGACGGCGGAACCAAGGGCCGCTGCGACAGCCGCCAATCCCATCCCATCCCCGCCGCCGCACGCGGGAGGGATCGGAACGAGCGGAGCGGTTGCGGGCGCCGCCGCAACCCTCACAGCCCCATCCGCCCGAGTCGGCCGGATAAGCCTCGTTTCAGGCAACGTCGAATTCCGCGGTCTGGGCGACGCACAATGGTCGGCGGCCTCGGTTAACGACCCGGTCGCAACCGGGCTGGCATTGCGCACCGGGTCGCAAGCCCAAGCCGAAATTCGCATCGGCGCCGACACGATCGACCTTGCGCAAGACACCGAGATCGCGGTTGCCAAGCTCGACCAGCCGATCGCCGAGATCGCGGTCAGCGAGGGCCGCATCGGTCTCGACATCGGCCGGCTCGATCGCGGCGAAAGCGTCCTGATCGACCTGGCGCACGGCGGGGTCTGGGTGCTCGATCGCGGCCGCTACGACATCGTTGCCGGCGCCGAAGAGCATCCAGAGCGCATCGCCGCTTTGGCTGGCAACGCCCGATTTGTCGGCGGCGGTGCCGATCTGCCGATCGCTTCGGGCTACCAACTCCTGCCGGGTTCCGCCGAAACCGCAACCGCAAGGATCGAAACGGCCGGTCCCCCGGACGACTTTGATCAATGGTGCGGGGCGCGAACCGTCGATGATTCGCAGCTCGCAGCACCCTATTTCGTGTCGCGAGAAATGACCGGCTACGCCGCCCTCGACGAAGCCGGCGACTGGCAGCCCGGCGGCAAAGACGGCGAGGTGTGGGTGCCGAGGGCGTCGGCCGCCGAATGGAGCCCCTATCGCAATGGGCATTGGCGATGGCTCGCCCCTTGGGGGTGGAGCTGGGTCGACGACCAGCCCTGGGCTTTTGCCACCTCGCATTACGGCCGCTGGCGGTTTGCCGACGGCCGCTGGTTGTGGACGCTCGGCCGGCGGTCGGCGCATCCGGTCTGGGCTCCCGCCGTCGTCGCCTTTCTCGGCACACCCGGTATCGGGCTCAGCTATGCCGACGGTCCGGGGCCGGCGATTGCCTGGTTTCCGCTTGCTCCGGGCGAAGTGTATTGGCCCGGCTATACCCGCGACCTCGATTACATTCGCGCGCTCAACCGCGGCAGTGACGTCGATTTGAGCGCGATCCGGCTCGGCGCCGATCGCGAGCCGCCGGCGGAGATTGCCGATGCCCATTTCGCCAATCGCAGCTTTGCCAGCGTGGTTCCGCGCCCGATCTTTGTCGCCGGCCAGCCGATCGCGGACGCCTTGCTGACAATTCCCGACGAGCGATTGCGCGATGCGCCCGCGATCATGGGCTCGCCGCGCATCGGCTCACCGCCGCTGGTCGCGGCCACGGCGCCGCGACGCGAGCATCAGCCGAGTTTGCCAGCGGGCGTCGCGGGGAGATCAACAAAGACTGCAGCTTGGGCCCGCATGGTTCGCGCGGCTGCGATCCGGTCGCACAATTACCAGGAGGTAGCAAGGCTGCGTTTTCTCCGTCTGCGCGTGTCGGCCTCGGTCGAAATGTCTCGGCTGCGGCGCAGTATTGTACTTCGCGTTGCCCGCTTCGATCATGCTCTACTGCATTCCGAAGCGCATCGTAGAATGATCCGGCGATGATCGATTTTCGCAGCGACAATACCGGCGGCGCCGCACCGGAAATTCTTGAAGCGCTGATCCGGGCCAACCATGACACAGCACTCGGCTATGGTGCGGACGAATGGACGGCGGCGTTGCAGCAGCGCTTCTCCGATTTGTTCGAAACCGCAGTGCGGGTTTTCCCGGTGGCGACCGGGACCGCGGCCAACGCATTGAGCCTGGCGGCGCTGAGCCCCTCTTGGGGTATCGTTTATTGCAGCGAAGCGGCGCACATCAACACCGCGGAGGCAAATGCGGCCGGATTCTTCGGCGGCGGCCTCAAGCTCGCCCCGATCGCGGGCGAACACGGCCGGATCGACGCCGAGCGATTGGCCGAAAGCTTGGCGGAGATCGTCCCCGGTCAGTTCCACCGCGGCCAGCCGGCGGTGGTCAGCCTGACGCAAGCGAGCGAACTCGGCACTGTCTATTCGCTCGCCGAAATCCGGACCGTCGCCGAGATCGCAAAAGCGCGCGGTCTGAGGATGCATATGGATGGCGCGCGGTTCGCCAATGCGCTGGCGCGGCTCGGCTGCAGCCCGGCCGAGGCGAGCTGGCGTTGCGGCATCGACCTGATGTCGTTCGGCGCCACCAAAAACGGCGGCGTCCTGTGCGATGCGATCGTCGTGTTCAAGCCCGAATTGGTCGATGGACTAGCGGTGCAGTTGCGGCGCGCCGGCCAGGTCTGGTCAAAAATGCGCTTTGCCTCGGCACAGCTCTTGGCCTATGTCGAAGGTGGGCGGTGGCTTGATATGGCGCGGTCCTCAAACGCAATCTCGGCGCGTATCGCCGCCGGCCTCGCCGAAATAACGAATGCGCGTCTTTTGGCCCCGATCGAGGCCAACGAGATCTTTCTTGAACTGCCCGACCGGGTAATGGATGCGCTCGAAGCGGACGGCTTCGGGTTTTACCGGCGCAGCAAAATTTTGGCGCGTTTTGTCTGTCGCTATGACACCACCGACGCCGAGGCCGACGCGCTCGTAGCAGCGTTGCGCCGCCACCTGCCGCCCGCCACGACCGCCGCCCGCGCTGCGGAGTAATGTTGCTCCGCCTTCCGAGCTCCATTGCGCCCCTCCCCCGCAAGCGTGGGAGGGAAGCCCGCGGCAGCGGCCGGGACGGGAATCAATACTCCTCAGCTTGATCGCCGGCTATTCCGCGGCCGCGGCTTGTGGGGCGGCGTCGGGCAGCATGCCCAACGCGCGTTTGTAGACGTCGAGCAGGCTTTCCTCTTCGTCGAGCTCGTCCTTGTCGCGTTTGCGCAGCCGAATGATCTGCCGCATGATCCTCGTGTCGAAACCCGTGCCTTTGGCCTCGGCATAAACTTCCTTTATATCTTCGGCCAGCACCCGCTTTTCTTCTTCGAGCCGCTCGATGCGCTCGATAAACGATTTCAGGCGGTCGCCTGCGATTCCGCCGACATCCGGCATAGTCCCCCTCTCTCCGCGATGATGCCGCACCCCCCGCGGCGGTCGCGACGATAGCGGCCGGCTCGCCTTCGCGCAAGACGATGGCGTCCGCCGTCGTCGCCAAATCTAATGCTGCGGCGCGGACGCGGCGAAAGCGGCCTTTTGCTCGGCGGTGGCCTCTTTCTGGTGCTGCTGGCGCCATTGGTCATAGGGCATGCCATAGACGATCTCGCGCGCCTGCGGATCGGAAAGCGGCACGTGGCGCTCTTCGGCCGCCTCGCGGTACCAGCGCGACAGGCAATTGCGGCAAAAGCCGGCGAGGTTCATCAAGTCGATGTTCTGTACGTCGGCGCGTTCGCGCAGATGCTGCACCAGCCGGCGGAAGGCCGCGGCTTCGAGTTCGGTCTTGGTCTGGTCGTCCATCAAAAACCTCCTCATCGTCGTCAGTCTTTATTTAGCGCCGAGCAGCACCGAGCGCACCCCTGTCGAGCCGGTCGACAGACCTGCGCGACAGCGAGGTGTCAGTTCCCACCGGTCACGTCGATCGTGACCCCGGTGACAAAATCGGCGTCGCTCGAGGCCAAAAAGCAGATAACCCTGGCCTGGTCTGCGGCTTCGGCGATGCGCCGCAGCGGCGTGCGCTCGATCTCGGCGGCCTGGTCCTCGGGGCTTTGCTGCTCCCAGCGCGGGCGGATGCGCTCGGTCAAGGTGCGGCTCGGCGCGATCGCGTTGACGTTGACGCCATAGGGCCCGAGTTCAAAGGCGATCTTGCGGGTAAAAGCAATTATCCCGCCCTTTGCAGCGGCGTAGGCGGCACTGCTCGATGCGCTCAGCCCTCGGCCGGCGATCGAAGACAGGTTGACGATCTTGCCGCGGCGTTGGCGCTTCATGATTGGCGCCACCGCATGACAACAAAGGAACGTGCCGTCGAGATTGAAGGCGATCAGCCGCTGCCAATCGGCGAAAGTCAGCTGATCCATCTCCGCGCCGGGATGCGGGATAATCGTGCTGCCGCCGACGGCGTTGACGAGGATGTCGATCGCGCCGAACTCCTGCGTCACCGAAGTGATGAGCGCATCGACCTGAGCCGGGTCGAGCACGTCGCTGCGTCGGGCGTGGGCCCGCCCGCCGGTGGCGCGGAGTGCCGCGACAGTGTCGTCGAGCCGGCCCTCGTCGATGTCGACCGCAATCACGACGCCCCCCTCGCGCGCCATGATGTCGGCGGTGGCGCGGCCAATCCCACTCGCCGCCGCGGTGATGATC
>DASXMC010000649.1:0-1835 GCA_036495885.1 Allostellaceae bacterium
AAGTTCGCGATAGCACCACTCAGGGTGGCTGGGTTTCGCCATCATCTGACGGCGCCGCGGCGGTTCAATGACGGAGCGCTGCCACGCCAAAGGCAGTCAGGTGCGCGGCGATCTTGACCTGTTCGACGCCGGACGAGGGCGCGCGGCTCGACGATGTTTTTGCACGCCTTCCTCTTGCGGGCGAGGCACGGCGGCGCGCTGAGCCCCGCCCGTCGCGTTTGTGTGGCGAAAAAAGTCGCGGCGATCCATAGCCTGAGACGGTAAGGTTAATAACCCGGTAGGACGACTCCGGCGCAAACCACGCCGGGGACCTGCACCAAAAGGGGAGGCAAATGACCAGGACGGATGCCGCGGGCGTCGCCTCACTGCAACCGGCGCCGGCGGGGGCAATTCGCGGCCATATCGCGGCGCGCATCGATCGGCTGCCGCTGACCAGCGTGCAGTGGCAGATTGCGATTCTGGTGCAGGTCACCTGGGGCTTCATCATATTCGATACCGATGGGATCGCCGCGCGGCTTTATCCGTTCGTCTGGCGTCCGCACCACATCGTCACCGTTTTCCAATATTCAGTCCTGCAAGCGCTGCAGGTCGGGCTCGGCATTCTGCTCGGCGTTTTTCTGATGAGCTGGGTGGCCGACCGTTTCGGCCGCCGGCCGGCGATTGTGCTGGCGGCCTTGCTCGGCGGTATCTGCATCTGGCCGTTCGCCTATGTCACCAATTTCTGGGCGATGGTCTTCCTCTCGATCCTCAGCACTCTCGGCGCCGGCGGCATCATTGCCACGCACGCCGTCTACCTCTCCGAGGTGACCTCCCCGGTGATCCGCAACCGGGTGCTGCTGGCCTCGCAAGGGGTGACTGCACTCGTCGCGGTTGCCGTCAGTCTGATGGGTTTCTGGCTGATACCGGGGCGCTGGCAGCTCTATTTATGGATCAGCGCCGCGATCCAGATCGTCGTGCTGCTGCCGCTGTTGTTGTGGCTATTGCGGGAATCGCCGCGCTGGCTCGAGACGAAAGGGCGCCACGAGGAGGCCGAGCGCGAGATCGCCCGGCTCGAGGAGCGGTGCCGCCGCGCCGGTTCGGGCCACCTGCCGGAGCCCGACCGAAGCCGCGACCCGGTGCTCGTCGCCGAGAAGGCCTCCTGGCGCGAGATATTCGCCAAGGGTCAATACCGCAGCCGCACGACCGTCTTGATCGCCTGCTGGCTGCTTGGCTATGCCGGGCTGATCTATGGCACCGGCGCTTTCGCCGCGGTCTACATGGTCGATCACGGGGCGTCGGCACATTTCGTCTTCCTGCTCTTCGCCGCTTCGTTTGCGGCCACTTTTGTGGAGTTTCAGATCAATTCGCTCTTCGGCGAGCGGGTCGAGCGGCGCGACGTCATGTGCTTTATGGCGGGACTGTTCATATTGTCGTGGACCGTCATTTATCTCTTCCCGAGCCTGCCGGTGATCGCGGTTTTCGCGGTCATCGCCCGCATCGGGACGACATTGTGGCTGTTCAATCTCTACAATTACACCGCCGTCGCCTATCCGACCCGCATTCGCGCCCGCGCCTTTGCTTGGACGGACGGGCTCGGCCATCTCGGCGCCTGGGCCGGCGTCACCTTGCTCGGCCCGCTCTACGTTCTCGGGCCGAACCATCTTGGCTGGATCCTGTGGATATTGATCCCCGGCGCGCTGTTGCCGGCGGTTTTGATCCGCAGCTTCGGGATCAAGCAGGCGGGCGTAGTCCTGGAGGAGGTGTCGGCCTAGCCGCGACGACAAAGCGGCATCGGCGCTCAATCCGCCGCGTCGTAGCTGATGCTGACGATTTCGAGCTGCTCGATACCGGAGGGG
>DASXMC010000650.1:0-5055 GCA_036495885.1 Allostellaceae bacterium
GCTCGTTTGGCATGAAGCAGCCGACCTATCCCGAATATTACTGCATCCTGCAGGCGGCGCGCGAGCTGGGCCGGCCGGTCAAATGGACCGACGACCGCTCGGGCAGCTTCGTCTCCGACAGCCACGGCCGCGACGCCGATATGACCGCCGAGCTGGCGCTCGACAAGGACGGCCATTTCCTCGCCCTGCGGCTCACTGGCCACGGCAATCTCGGCGCCACCTATGGCGCCCCCGGCCCGTCGACGCGCAACGCGGTCAGAAACACGCTCGGCGTCTACAAGACGCCACTGATCGAGGTCACGACCAAGTGTGTCTTTACCAACACCACTCCGGTCGGCGCTTATCGCGGCGCCGGGCGGCCCGAGGCCAATTACTATATGGAGCGCCTCGTCGACACCGCCGCCCGCGAAATCGGCATCGACCGCGTCGAGCTGCGCCGCAAGAACCACATCCCGCCCGAAGCGATGCCGTACAAGGCGCCCAACGGCACCACCTATGACAGCGGCGACTTCACCAACCTCCTGAACGACGCGCTCAAACTCGCCGATTGGGACGGGTTTGCTTCCCGCAAGGCGGAAAGCCGGGCGCGCGGCAAATTGCGCGGGCGCGGAATCAGCGACTATCTCGAACTGACCGGCCCGCCCGGCCGCGAGATGGGCGGCATCCGCTTTGAGGCGAACGGCGACGTAACCCTGATCACCGGCACCTTGGATTACGGTCAAGGGCATTGGTCGCCCTTTGCCCAGGTGTTGGCGGCACGGCTCGGCATCCCGTTTTCGCGCATCAAACTGTTGCAGGGCGACAGCGACGAGCTGATCGCCGGCGGCGGCACCGGCGGCTCGAAATCGATGATGACGAGCGGCGTCGCGATCGTCGAGGCCGCCGACAAATGCATCGAGGCCGGCCGGCAGATCGCCGCCCATGTCCTGGAGGCGGCCGCCGCCGACATCGAATTCCGAGTCGGGCGGTTTGTCATCGCCGGCACCGACCGCTCGATCGGGATCATGGAATTGGCCGAAAGGCTGCGCGGCGGGCTGGAATTACCGGCGGGTGTGCCGCAGACCCTCGACGTCGCCAATATCAGCGACGGGCCGCCATCGGCGTTCCCCAACGGCTGCCACATCGCCGAAGTTGAGATCGACCCCGAAACCGGGGTTGCCGAGGTCGTCAAGTATTCGTTCGTCAACGATTTCGGGGTCGTGATCAACCCGCTTCTGGTCACTGGACAGGCGCATGGCGGGATCGTCCAAGGGATCGGCCAGGCGTTGCTCGAAAGCACGGTTTATGACGAGCACGGGCAATTGCTGACCGGCTCGTACATGGATTACGCGATGCCGCGCGCTGGCGACGCCCCGATGTTCGAGAGCTCGTTTCACCCGGTCCCGGCCAAGACCAACCCATTGGGGGCCAAGGGTTGCGGCGAGGCCGGCTGCGCCGGCGCTTTGCCTTCGGTGATGAACGCGCTCGTCGACGCGCTTTCGGAATACGGCATTCGCCACATCGACATGCCCGCCACCCCCGAGCGCATCTGGCACGCAATTCGCGACGCAGGGGCGAATTAGCCGCACCCGATTAGGAGCGGCAGCCGAGTTGCGCGCTACTCGCGCTCGAGCGGGCCGCCGTCAGCGAGCTCGGCGTAGAAGTGGAACGAATCCTTGGGCCGGCGCTCCTGGGTCTCGTAATCGACATGGACGAGGCCAAAGCGTCGGCTGTAGCCCAGTGCCCATTCGAAATTGTCGAGCAGCGACCACACGAAATAGCCGCGCACCGGCACGCCCGCCTCGATCGCGTCTTGAACCGCGCCGAGATAGCCGCGCAAATAATTGATGCGCCTCTCGTCGCGGATGCGGCCGTCAGCCTCGACCTGGTCGGGGAAGGCCGCACCATTTTCCAGGATGTAGATCGGCAGATCGCCGGCATAGCGCTCTTTGGCTTCGATGATCACCGCGCGGAACGCGTCGGGAGCAATCTCCCAGCCCATCTGGGTGACCGGGGCGCCAGACTCCGGCGGCAGGGTTGCGACCTCGAACGGGTGGTCTGAGTCGCGGCGCACCCGTGAGCGGGAATAGTGGTTAAAGGCGAAGTAATCGAGCTTTTGCCGGATCAGGTCGAGATCGCCAGGTTCGACCAGCGGTTCGATTTCGGCGGCGAGCGGTTCGGGGTAATGCCCCAGCATCTGCGGTTCGGGGAACGAGCGGTTCCATAGCGCGTCGAGCATTTGGGCGGCAATTTCGTCTTGTTCACGCTCGCTTGCCGGCTCGTAGGGATGGAAATTATAGATGTCGCCGAGCAGCAGGTCGGTCCGCTCGGCGCGCATCGCCTCGACGCCGAGCCCGTGCGCCAAGTTCATCACGTGGATCGCTTTGAGCGCGCTGAGCCGACCCCGAATGCCGGGCGCATGCTCGCCGTCGCCATAACCCTTGACGCAGGCGCAATTGGGCTCGTTGAACGTCGCCCAATGCTTGACCCGGTCACCGAGCCGCCGCACCGTCAGCAGCGCGTATTCGGCGAACCAATGCGCGGTGTCGCGGTTTTGCCAGCCGCCGCGATGTTCGAGCGCCTGCGGCAAATCCCAGTGATAGAGGCAGATCCACGGCTCGATGCCGGCCTCGAGAATGCCGTCGATCAGGCGGTCGTAAAATTCGAGGCCCTTGAGGTTCACCTCGCCGCGGCCTTCGGGCAGGATCCGCGGCCAGGCTGTCGACAGCCGGTAGGCGCCGATCCCGAGTTCGCGCATCAAGCCCACATCTTTGGGCCAGCGGTGATAATGATCGCAGGCGACATCACCGGTGTCGCCGTTGGCGATCGTGCCGGGCAAATGGCAAAAGGTGTCCCAGATCGAGGGACCGCGCCCGTCCTCGCGGACTGCCCCTTCGATCTGGTAGGCCGCGGTCGAAGCGCCCCACAAAAACCCTTCGGTAAAACTCGTCGCCATCTCGCCTCTCGCTGGTTCAGGGGCGCGGCGCATGATGCCGCGGCACTGGGTTAATCCAAGCCGAGGCGTGCGCCAAGCCCGCTGGCGCTCAGCCGTGGACCCGTGAGGAGACCGGCGGCGGGCTTTCGATCACTTCGGCGCCGTCGCCGAGCCGCATTTGCCGCCAGCCCGCCGGATCGCGCATTGCCTGCTCCGGCGGGCGGCCGGACAGCGACATCCAGCGGTCGCGTTCCCAGGCGGTAACGGCGGCCTCGAGGCGAATGGGCGCTCCCGCGGCGGGTGCCGCGATGCCGAAGGCCGACCACGGAATCAGCGCCTCGGCGGTGATGCGCGGCTGGTCGGCGCCAAAATAGACGGCCTGCGCCCCGGCGATCGGGGTGCAGCCATGTTCGATCGCCTGCTGTGCGGCGCCGGCGCACAACAGGGCCGCCATCTCCGGGTAATCATGGATCTTGGTGCGCGGCGGGATGAAAAACAGCGTGAAGCGCCGCGGCCCGTCGCCGAGATCAGCGCCGAGTTCGACGCGATAAGCGTCAACCAACGGGAACTTCCCGGCATAAGCAAGCAGATCGATGTCGAAATAATCCTGGCCGATTGTCGCCAATTGCAAACCGCGGCGGCTCCACGACAGATAGACATCGCCGAACTCGACGCTCCCTGGCGATGTCGTCAGCCGCGGCAACAGGCTCGCGGGCTTTGGCCAATCAGCAAGCGAGCGGTGGCGCAACTCGATTTCGGCGTGGGGGATCACCGACATTTGGGCGCGCGGCGACGGAGGGACCGCCTCGGCATGGATCTCATATGCGCGGCGGTTGGCGACGGCCAACGCCGATGTCAACCGCCGATAGGGTTCGTCGTTGATGTCGACGAGTCCGAAATCGTAGTCCTCACCGTCCAAGCGCCCGCCCTTGGGATGATCGTAATACTGGAACCAGTGAGCGCCAATGAGCTCCGGGATGGCCGCAAAGTTTTCGGTCGCCGCAGCCGCCCCGGCCGCCCGTTCGGCCTGGGTGTCGACCGTCATCAGATGGCCGTTGTTGAGGTTGCCGGTGCGGTTTTGCCGGGCCGCAAAAAACCATTCGGAGACCAACACCGGCTTACCGCCCGACAATTTTCTGAGCCCGTCGAAATAATAATCGGCGATCCAGCCGTCGCTGGCATCGACATTGTAGTTGGTAGCAATCGCATCGACATAAGGCGCCATCGCCCGAACCGCGGCCTGGTCGTAATAGATCGGCAGACGATCGCCAAAATAGAGCGCGTTGGGGTCGGCGGCGCGGATCGCGCGCGATGCCAGCGCATAGTAATGATGGGCGACAATGCCACACCATTCGCGCACGACATGGATGCCGGCGCCGCCGGGCCGCATCCGCGTCATTCCCGTGGTGGCGAGCAGCGCAGTCCACGAGCCGACGCCCGATGGCGGCAGAAAATCGGCAGTGAAGCGTGCCCAGTCACCGCCGTAGTAATGTTGCAAGGTCTCGACCCAGCGCTTCTTTGTCGCCGAGTCCGCCGGCTTCATCGAGTAGTATACGAACAGCGCCCCGGCCCACCAACCTTCCTCGTTGTCTGAGAAATAGCCGATCCGGTAGGGGCTGTTGCGGTAGGGTGCGACGAGTTCGCGGGCCAGCGCCATCATCCGAGTCTCGGTTTCGGGGGCGAACGGGTCGAACCAGTGAAAGCGCGCTAGGCGTCCGAGCTTCAAGGCGATGATCGTCGGCAGGTGCAGCACCTGCGGCGGCAGCGTCCAGCCGCCCGCGCTGTTGAAGCCCCAACGGGCGAGCCGAGCGCGGGTCGCGCCGACCCACGCCTCGCGGGTCGGCGCGAACGCCGTCCAGCTGTACCAAACCTTCCCATCATTGTTGCGGGCCGGATAGCCGCCGTCGAGGGTGTTGACGCCAAGGCTCAGAAAACGCTGGCCGCACGGCGTGACCAGCCACGAAACACCATCGACGGTTGTGAGCGACCACCGCGTCGTCGGCGCGGTTGCGATTTCACAGGCGGGCGCCGTTCGCGGAGCGACGGCAAGAAAGGCAGCGAGCGCGGCCCCGGCGAGAGCCCTCATTTCTCGCGCATCGAGACTTCGTCCCAGAGACGGATCAGGTACCCGTCCGGATCGA
>DASXMC010000651.1:0-2265 GCA_036495885.1 Allostellaceae bacterium
GCCGAAGAGGCTCAACGGCTCAGCCCACGCAGCCAGACCGCTTCACCTTCCTATGTGGTCGGCGCCGCGCATTTCATCAGCCGCCGCTATGACGACGCAGTGCCCAAACTGCGCCTTGCTGTCCAGGAAGTGCCAAGCTTCCCGACCCCATACCGATACCTTGCAGCCTGCTACGCCCATATGGGGCGGCTCGATGAGGCACGGGAGACGATCGCGCGGCTGGGAGCGTTCACGACCGCCTCGATGCTTAAATTTCCACACCCCCTCCGCAACCCCGAGCACCGCGAGCTACTCCTGTCGGGCCTGCGCCTGGCGGCCGGTGAGGCAGGTTGACATTCGTCCACCGTTCCTCTCACCCGTGCGCGAATATGATGACGCGCCCGATGCGTGATCGGGGACGCGGCCGAAGGGGAGCCAGATGCCGGCAAATATCGAGGCAGTGACGTTGCGTCGGCCGGACGACTGGCATGTTCATCTCCGCGACGGCGCGATGCTGGCACAGGTATTGCCCTACACAGCGCGGCCATTCGCGCGCGCGATCGTCATGCCGAACCTGCTGCCGCCGGTAACCGATGTCGCTGCCGCGCGGGCTTATCGCGAGCGCATCCTCGCCGCCCTCCACACTCCGCCCTCCCATTTCCTCCTCCGCGAGCGGGCGGGGGCGGGAACCAGGATTGACCCTCCCTTGCACGCGGGGAAGGGAAGGGGAGGGGGCTTCACCCCGCTGATGACCTGCTATCTGACCGATGCGACCGATCCCGACGACGTCGCCCGCGGTTTTGCCGAAGAGGTGTTTGCCGCGGTCAAGCTCTACCCGGCGCATGCGACCACCAATTCCGTCTTTGGCGTCACCGACATCGCTCGCGTGCACAGGGTGCTGGAGCGCATGGCCGAGATCGGCATGACCTTGCTGATCCACGGCGAGGTCACTGACCCTGAGGTCGACATTTTCGACCGCGAGGCGGTGTTTATCGAGCGGGTGCTCGACCCGCTGCGCCGCCGGCTGCCCGATCTCAGGATCGTCCTCGAACACATCACGACCGAGGAGGCGGTCGACTATGTCTCGTCCGCCGGCGCCAATCTGGCGGCGACGATCACCGCCCATCACCTGCAGATCAACCGCAACGCGATCTTTGCCGGCGGCATCCGCCCGCATCTCTACTGCCTGCCGATCGCCAAGCGCGAAAAGCATCGCCGGGCCCTGCGTCGCGCCGCGGCCTCCGGCGACCGCCGGTTCTTTCTCGGTACCGACAGCGCACCGCATGCGCAATCGACCAAGGAGACGGCGTGTGGCTGCGCCGGCATCTTTACCGCGCCCACGGCACTCGAGCTTTACGCCGAGGTGTTCGAGGAAGAAGCTGCCCTCGACCGGTTCGAAGCCTTTGCGGCGCTGAACGGCGCCGAATTTTACCGCCTTCCGCCCAACGAGGAGCGCGTGACTCTGTGCTGCGAGCCCGCGACCGTGCCCGAGCGCATCGGCGCAGGTGGCATCTCGGTCATCCCGTTCCGCGCCGGCGAAACCCTGCGCTGGCGCCTCGATTCATAACGATGCGGGGCAGCACCGGATTTCCTAGCGCTCGTTGGCGTAGGATGGCGTTGAGCGCAGCGAAACCCATCGCCTGAAATCGGGTGTGTTCGCTGCCGCCAAGACTCTCAGGAGTCACGTCGCGGCAACGGTGGGCTTCGCGGCCCGCGCAGCCCACCCTACGTGGTTTTGGACCGTTCGTCAGTAATAGTGGGCGCCGCCATTGACGTGGATGGTTTGGCCGGTGATAAAGCCGCCATCGTCGCTGACCAGAAACAGGCAGGTAGCGGCGATTTCATCGACATGCCCTTGGCGGCCGAGTGGAATGCCGCCGGCGGACGGTACCCGGCCCTGATACCATTCGGGATTGTCGCGCCGGGTATCGATGCTGCCGGGCGATACGACATTGACGCGGATATTGTGCGGCGCGAATTCGGCCGCGAGGCTGCGCGCCAGACCGACAAGCCCCATCTTCGCCGCTGAAACGTGCGCGCGACCTGCGCCCCCGGTATACGCCCCGTCGCCGACAAAGAACAGAATGCGGCCATAGCGGTTTTCGATCATTGTCTCGATGACCGCCTTGGTGCAGTAGATCGCACCGTCGAGGACCACACCCCTGACGTGCTCCCAATCCGCCATCGTCACTTCGGTGAATGGCTTGTGCGGCCGGATCGCGGCGTTGTTGACCAGGATGTCGACGCGACCGAACTCGGACATCGCCCGCGACACCATTCGATCGA
>DASXMC010000652.1:0-2175 GCA_036495885.1 Allostellaceae bacterium
GCTGCGGTCGCGTTTGGACAATTGCGGGCGTTCCCAGACATCGCCAAACAGGACCTTTTCACTGAGGTCGATCAGTTTCGGCACAACGTGACGGACCTGGTCGCGGGCCGAGGACGGTTGCGATTGCGCCATCGTTTTCTCCTTTATGCGATCGAGCGGCTTTGTTGCATGGGGAGGCTAGCACGCTGCCGCGGCGCGGGGCCAGCGTTACCGCAGCCCCTCGGCAAGGCCCTCATGCGCCGGCCGTTTCAGATACGCAATCCCCGACGCAACCGGCACCGTCACGAACGACGCACCTGGCGGTTGGGCAGGCGCGCTGGGGAGAACTCAGTCGTTGTTTGCGGCGGCGCCTTTGCTTCCGCTAGTGCTGGTCGGCCGCTGGTGGTGCCCGATCAGCGGCCAGCTCGCGATAGTGTTCGCGCTGTTTTTCGCGCCATGCCGCGCGCTCCGCGTCGTCGATCAGGCCATCGTGATCGGTGTCGATCTGGTCAAAGCGCTCGCGAAAGAGGCGATCGCGCGCGTCGGCCGGCATCGCCGCCAGCCGGTCGTAATAGGCTTTGCGAGCTTCGAGGGTCGCCTTCTGCCCGGCTGACAGATCGGGGGCGGCAAGCGCCCGCGCCAGCTGCTCCCGGCGCTGGCCGATGTTGCGCAGGCGAAAGTCACGATATTCGTCAAACGTAATCAGCTGCGGGGTGACCGGCCGCGGCCGGTCCAGTTGGGCGGCGGCCACAGCTGGCCGGGTGAGGGCGGGCTCGGGTAACGGCGCCGCCACGCTATGTTGCGCCGTCGCCGGAAGGTGCCAGAGTCCCGCACCGACAAGGGCGAAAGCGGCGGCGATCAAGGTCCATCGTCTCACGGGTCTCTCCTGCAATGTTCACGTCTTGTTCGGTACCCCTCCAGGGGACTAGAACAAAGCATGATCAACAATACAAGAGGTTTTTGCGCGCGCCCGAAATTTTTCGCCTCGCGGTGGGTTACCCGGGTTGCCGGCCGACTGGCCAGGCCGCGGCGAACCCGGCAAAGGTGCTGGACAGGCGGCGAATGTCCTGGATCAAGTCGGGCGGCAGATGACCCGGCGCCTCCGGGTTGGCGCGGGCGTTGATCGCGTCGGCGAACCCGCCAAACCGCTCGCCGATCGCTTTGGCGATCTCGTCCCAGCGGCCGACCGCAGCAAACAGACGGGCGACGTCGTCGGGCACTTCCTTTGCCATCTCGCCCCATCTTCCCTGGCGCACCAGCGCGTTGAGCTTGTGCCCGAGGTCCTCGAGCCCGTGCGTCGCCAGCACCGGATAGTAGGCGGGGGTCGAACCATAAAAGGCGACGCGCTGGCGCACCCATTCGAACATCCGCGCAACGGTCGCGTCGTCGGGTCCGGTGGCGATAAAGCCGCCCCCCGAAATCTCGAAATTCTCGCGCCGGCGACCGGCTTTGGCGAGCCCGGCGCAGAGGCGCGGCATCACCGCATCGGCCAGATAATTGCGGGTGCAAAAGCCGTGCAGCTTGACCCCGTCGCATTCCTCGCCCGCAACCCGCAGCATCGCCGGGCCGACGGCGGCGATCATGATCGCAGGCGGGGGTGCCGCGATCGGCTCGGGCGTGAAATTCGGCGTCATCAAGGTAAAACGGTAATGCTCGCCCTCATAACAGAGCCGCTCGCCGGTTTTCCAACACCGCCAGATCGCGCGCAGCGCCTGCACATATTCGCGCATCCGCGGCGCCGGCGGCGACCAGGGCACCGAAAACCGGCGCTCGTTATGCGCGCGCACCTGCGAGCCGAGGCCGACGACAAAGCGGCCGCCGGTGGCCCCGGCGAGATCCCAGCCCGCTTCGGCGACCGCCATCGGCGAGCGGGCAAATGCAATCGCGACGCCATTGTGCAACTCGATGCGGCGGGTCACCGTGCCGGCGATCGCCAAGGCCAGAAACGGATCGTGCTTGTTCTCGGTCGCGATGACGCCGTCATAGCCGTCGGCTTCGATTTCCTGCGCTGCTGCCGCGACCTGGCGCAGATCTTCCTGCGGCAATGTCGTAAAAACTCGCATCCCGTCCTCCCCGCCGGCTCGCCTAGTGCCGCACCGGTGCCCGCGCACCAAAGATCACGGTGCCGACCCGCACATGTGTCGCGCCAAAGCGGATCGCGGTTTCGAAATCGGCACTCATGCCCATGCTCAACAC
>DASXMC010000653.1:0-7935 GCA_036495885.1 Allostellaceae bacterium
CGCCGCTCGCTTATTCGGCTAGGCCAGCTTTTGGCCGCTGAACTGCCGCGCGCGGGGCTTCCCGGCCCGCAACTGGAACCTTGGATTGTTCAAGAACAGCCTCAGGACAGCGACATTACGGATATCGCTCACACCTCCGGCACGACGCGGATGTCGAATGACCGAAGGCGCGGCGTTGTGAACTCCGATTGCCAAGTACACGGGATCGCCGGCCTTTATGTGGCTGGCGCCTCGGTGTTCCCTACGAGCGGACACGCCAACCCGACCTTGATGCTTGTAGCGCTCGCTATACGGCTTGCTGATCACATAAAAAATGATCTTAAACCCTAATACTTGTGGCATTGTCTTGGGGGCGCCTGAGAGGCCGCACTGATTTAAATAAATTGGCCTCGGTCGGTTAGGTAGAGAGAACGCGTTCAGTTTTTGCAGGAGACTTCTCCATGCCGAGGACAATTCTGGTGACCGGCGCCTCGGGCGCATTGGGGCGTCATCTGGTTCCCGAGCTCCAACATTCGGGCTATCAAGTGCGTGGCCATTATTGTCGCAGTCGGCCATGCGAGATCGAAGGTGTCGATTGGTGCCGAATGAATTTCTTGGAAACATTGGATTTCTCCGAACTCGTTGGAGGATGCGACGGCGTTATCCATCTTGCGGGTGAAACGAATAATGGCTCCTTGATGTATCGGGTAAATGTTGAGGCGACGAAGGCGTTGCTGGCCGCGGCTCAGTCAGCCGGTGTCCGTTATTTCGGCTATGCCAGCTCCATTGTCGTATACGGCTCGCCGCGTCGAAGAGTCATCGATGAATCGACACCCCTCTTGGATCCGCAGGCTTCTCTGGTCCGGCAATATCGGGCTGATCCCGCAATGCTTGAATACGCCCGAACGAAGGTGCTCGCCGAACAAGCGATTACTGAATCTCGTCCCAATATGAATGTCGATATTTATCGACCGACATTGGTGGCCGACCTAGACAGACTCCTGGAGGTCGGATATTGGAGCACATTCCGTAAGATCACGCTTTCCTATCGACAGACCCAGTATATCTATGTTGGCGATCTAGTAGCAGCAATAATGCACCTGATGACGCAGGGACTTCAATCTTCTGAGCGACAACCAAATATTACAGCATTCAATTTTGCTGATGAAGAATGTGGTACCTACTTTGATATTCTAAGCATGGCGAACAAGGCAACAGGTGATCGCCGATACAAGGCTGGCATCAATATCCCGGTATTCATGGTACTTGACCTGTTGAGAGAGGCTGTGAGATATCGACGCCCTGCACTGCAATATTCGTTGGGCATGCTACGAGTGCGCAACGCCAAATTGCGAGGCACGGGCTTTACATTTCCCTTTGGCGTTAAATCGGCAGTAAAACAAGCTCTCGCCCAAAGGACATCTCAACCCGCTTAATCCCGGGGGTTGAGCCAGGTGTGGCCGGCCCAGCCGTGCTCGTCGTATTCGGCCATGCATTGGTCGACGAGAGCGGTCATCTGATCCATTGTCCCGTTGCGGCGCGCTCCGGTCAGCGCCTGGATGCGGATGTCCTCGTGATTGCCGGCATAATTGCGTTCGTAGAGCTCGTGGCGGCCGCCGAATTCGCTGCCGATCGCGTCCCACAGGAGCTTCATGATCTTGATGCGCTCCTTGTAGTCGATGCCGTTCGACCCGCGCACATAACGCTTTAGATAAGGGTCGATCGCCGGGTTGGCGAAATCCTTGACCGAGGACGGCAGGTAGATCAGCGCCGAGGCGACGATCTTTTCGATGATTTCCTTGATCTTGGAGTAGGCGTCGGGAGCAAAAACGCGATACGACAACCCCGCCTGCAGATTGGGCAACAACGCGTCGCCGACCCAAGGCTGGGGGTTGGCCGCCATGCAGTCCGACAACGACCAAAAGAGGTTGCGCCATGACACAATCTCGCCTAGGAGCGCCTGGTTGCCGCGAAACTCGTCGCCGCCGGTCGCGTGCAATGCCCGCGCCACGAGCCCGCAGATAAAGTCGAGCTTGACCGCAAACCGGGTGCACCCCTGAAAACAAAAGCCGTTCAGGAATCCCGAGCGCGGGTAGAAGCTCAGGATCTTTTCCGGATCGCGGTGAACCAGCACGTTCTCCCACGGGATCAGTACATCATCGAGCACAAAGATCGCATCGTTTTCGTCGAATCGCGACGACAGTGGATAATCGAACGGCGAGCCGAGATCGGTGGCGATGCGCTCGTAGGAATTGCAGCAGATCAGCTTTACGCCGGGTGCCGACATCGGCAGGATGAACATGATCGCGAGATCGGGGTCGGAAGTCGCGGTCGCGGCGTTCTGCCCGAGAAAATTGTAATGTGTGATCGCCGCCGCGGTGGCCACGACCTTGGCGCCGGAAACAATCACGCCGGCGTCGGTCTCGCGCTGGATTGTGACATAGACGTCCTTGACCTCGCTCGTCGGCCGGCCGCGATCGACCGGGGGATTGACGATCGCGTGGTTCATAAACAGCACGCTTTCCTGGGCGCGCCGGTACCAGCTGCGGGCGTTCGCGGCGAATTGCCCATAATACTCGGCATTGGCGCCGAGCGTGTTCATCAATGAGGCTTTGTAATCGGGCGTGCGTCCCATCCAGCCGTAAGTCAGCCGCGACCACAGCGCGATCGCGCGCTGCTGGGCCATAAGATCGTCGCGCGAGCGGGCAACCCGGAAATACTTGTGCGTGTATCCGCCCGAGCCGGTATCGGTTGGCGACGTCAACAAATCCTTGGTCTTTTGGTCGTGCAGCGCGTCGTAGAGCCGCGCCAATGAGCGGACCGAATTGCGAAACGCCGGGTGAGTGGTAACGTCGCCGACCCGCTCGCCGTCGATATAGACCTCGCGGCCGTCGCGCAGGCTCTCGACATATTCCGCACCGGTGAAGGGGCGCGGCTCGCGCGCCCGGATGCTGTTCTCGGGCGCCACTTTGCTGCCTCTACGATTGCGTTCGACGGATTTTGCCGGAGATTGGGTTCGGGCTGATTGGGTTCGGGCTGCCGGAGCGGCTCGGCCGGCGCTCCGGCGCGGCCCCGGGGGCTGGTCAAAAACCGCCGGATCGAGCGGGCGGCCATGGCGGGAGGCAAATTCTACGATCGGCAGGCGGAAACGGCCTGGAACCCCGCGAACCCGCCACTTGCGCACAGTATCCGCGGAGATGCCGAGATTGCGCGCCGCCTCTTCAATAAATTCCCATTGCGGCAACATCGCCGCGATCATCGGACATCATGTCCGACTATACAAGCGAACACAATTCACCGAGCGGACAAAATGTCCGGGAGAGCGCAGGAAACAAGACCGCCGCTGGGACCGATCGCGAGCCAAGCTTAGCGGCAACAGGCAGAGGAGCGGGCTGCTCAGCCCGCACCCCCCGAGAGGATTAACGGGAGACGGAGCCGCGTTCAGCGGCGCGGATCGCCTGATCGAACGCCGCCATGACCGCAGCGTGCGACGAACGATCGTTCATCGTCTCGACATTGGTGAACCCGCGCGAGCGTGCCACATCGATCAGCAACGCATGCGCCGACCACGCGATAGTCGGGTCAGCAAGCCGCTTTGTCGCCGCCCGCAGCGCGCCGACCGCACAACGCTGTCCGCCGAACGAGCGGTAGGTGCGGCGTGTCCAATCCTTGGGATCGGCAATCATGTCCTTGGCGTCGCGCAACACCTCGGCAACGACAAGCCCGCGCTCGGCCGGGGTGGGTGCCCGCAAGGCGGTGGGAGCCGCAGGCTTTTTGCCGCGCAGCCGGGTGTGAAACCACAGCCGGCACCCATGCCGGCTCCACAGCGGGAAGAGACCGGTATCATAGGGGGTCGTTGCAGGAAAATAAGTACCGTCGAATGGCATCGCGATCTCCTATCGTCTCTCCGTTACCAATTCCTCGATCGCCGCGGGCGCGGCGACATTCTCCCGCGACGGTTGCGCGAGATCGGGTCGATCATGCTTGCAAGCGAGCGGTTTTGCCTGCCGCCGCCTACAAACGAGGCGGCAACCGGTAACGATCCCTTCATCCCTGTGCGAGGCTGCTGGAATCATCCGCCCTTCTTCGCTCCCCCGGAGACCATCCGGAAGAGAATGATTCCGCGCCACCCGCAAGCTGTCAATCGCCGAAGCGGCTCAACGAGATGACCGCGCCAAGCCGCGGTAAAAAATTCCACCACTGTTGCTGCGGAACAGCGGGCGCCGGACCAAGGTGATCAGGCGGCGAGGGCTTGCGCGCGGGACAGGAAGCGGCGGTTGGGGATGCTGCGGGGACGGGCGGCGAGGCGTTCATGAGCCAGCGCCAATGCTACCTCGCGCGAGCCGGAGCGCACCGCCGCCTCGGCCAAGGTCCAATCGACAACGTCGCGCTGCGCGTGACTGCCGCCGATCTGCCACAGATCGACGCGAACCGGCCACAGCCGCTCGACCGCATCGGCGTAAGCGCCGCGGTGAAACGCCCCGAGGCCCTCGACGATCGGGATGCCGACGGTGCGATAGAGGCCAGCCGCTTCGGCGCCGCCGGCCGCGGTTTCGCGCATCACCGCAAGCCGCCGCTCGACCAGCGCTTCGCGGCCGGCGCGCAATTCGGCCATCGCCGCATGGATATCGGCGAACACCAGGCATTTTCCATCGGCCCGGCCCTCCCACAACTCCGCCAGTTCCAGCCAGCGGTCCCCGATTTCGTAACCGAGCGCATCGAGCCGCCACAGGAGTGCGGTGGCGTTGGTCAGGCTGAGCGCCGCCGGACGCTGGGTGGTGCCGATCGGGCCGTCACAGAGGGCGAGTGCGGCCTCGTACTGTCCGAGCTCGAGGTGGAATAGTGCCCGATGCCACCAGATGTGAACCTGGTTCAGGTGCGCCGGCGTTGCCCACAGTGCCTCGCGCGCCTGCATCCAGCCGAGCCCGTCTTCCGGCCGGCCGGTCATCTCCATGACGTGAGCGACGGTATGGTGCGGCCAGAAGCTGGTGGGCTCAAGCTCCGCGGCGGAGCGGGATTCATCCTCGGCGCGGGCATAGTCGCCGGCCTCCTCGAGGCCAAAGGCATGGAAGGCGAGCAATGTGCCGTAGCCCGGCTGGTCCTTGGACCACAGCGGCAATGCCCGTGCCGAGCGGTCGCGCACCCAAGGAAAACGGCCGAGAAAGCCGTCGATCAGCGCTGCCGCTTGATGCGCCACGAGATCGAACGGGTATTGCGTCAAGTGCCGGTCGAGTACTGCGACCGCGGCACATCGCGCGCCGTCGACGAGCTGCGACAGGGCGGCGAGGTGGGCCGCTTCTCGGTCGTTCAACGGCAAAGGACGGGCCGTCTCGACCAGCGCTTTGGCCTGCGCCATAAAGATGGGGTCGTTGGCCAGCGCCAACACCCAGGCCTTGCCTAGGTGCGCCATCGCAAAGCCGGGGGCGGTCGCGCGCACCTCTTCGAACAGGCCGGCCGCGTCGCCGCAGACGAGGTTGAATGCGTGGACCGCGCGATCGTAGGCGGCAACCGCCGCTTCAGAAGCACCGGAAAGGGAGTGTCCCTGGGCGTCCTCGATCATCGCTGGCTCCACCGCGTCACGAGCCCGGCCCGCGGTTGGGCCGGGCAGGCGCCAACATTATTGCGCGCCGCAACGAGGCCGCAACCTGCCGCTTTTCACGCCAGGATTAATGTTGCCGCGGGTCCCAGCCTTTTGGCTGCCGTCGCAGCGGTTTACGCCGCCAGCACAGCGGCGCGCGTTTTGATCAAAGTCCCGCCAAACTCCTCGGCAAATGCCCGGGCCTCGTCGTCCACATCAAAGCACACCCGAACCATCATTCCCGGATCGAGATAGAAATAGGTAAAAGCCGATGGCTCGAACCGGCGGCGGTCGAGCCAAAGCCGCATATCCTTTAATCGTTGGCCGAAATCATCGTCGGAAATACGCACTTCCGCCGTTTGCACGACGCCCTCCCAAGCGGTTTAAGCAGCCCCCAAGGAACAACCACCGCCTTCTTCGGTTCCGTGTCGGTTCCGTGACAAAATTCGTGCCCGGCTTTTCGCCGGGATCATGATCGGAGAACGCGCGGCCGATTTCGACCAATTCCCCGAACCGCAAGAAACACAGCCTGCTTCCTTTATGGGCGGGCGGCGGCGGGCCATTTCGTTCCTCCTCGTGCGGTCGAGCGCGGTGCACGCGAGTTCCTGTCCCCCGTACTTGCTGACGCGTTGCAACCAAGCGTAGTGCCAGGCGTTTGCAGGCGCCCAAGGGAGGCTGCAGAGATGAACCATCGCGCAGGAGCGTCAAAATGTGGTCCATGAATGTCGGGGCTGTCGTCGCCGCGGGACTGTTACTGACGACTGGACTGCCGTCCCGCGCTCAACCAACCCACGCCGCACCGACACCGGCCTCGGGGGCGTGCGTCGGGGACAGCGGCGGGATCACTCTGTCGCCAGGCTTCTGCACAACTGTATTTGCCGACAAGCTCGGTTTCGCCCGGCACATGGCGGTGGCTCCGAACGGCGTCGTCTACGCCAACACCTGGAGCGGGCGCTATTACCACGACGACACGCCCCCACCCGGCGGGTTTCTGATTGCCCTGCAGGATACCAAGGGCGATGGGCGGGCCGACAAAATCGTCCGCTTTGGTCCAACCAAGGCGGAGGGCAACGCGGGAGGAACCGGCGTCGCTCTCTACAACCGCTATCTCTATGCCGAGACGAACGATCGGATCGTGCGCTACCAGCTGCCGTCGAGTGGGATCGAACCGGCCGCTGCGCCCGAGACCGTCGTGTCGGGGTTGCCGCTGACCGGCGATCACCCGATGCATCCCATCGCGATCGACCCCCAAGGAAATCTCTATGTCGACCTGGGATCCGCGACGAATTCGTGCCAAAGCCAGAACCGGATGCCGAATGTACCAGGCGACAATCCCTGCACGGAATTGGAAACCCGAGCCGGCACCTGGCGCTACGATGCCAACCGGCTGGATCAGCATTTCTCGCCCGCCGAGCGCTTCGCCACGGGTCTGCGCAATGGCGAGGGGATCTCCTTCGATTCCGCGGGCAGGATATTGGCGACCCAGCATGGCCGCGATCAACTCGGACAGAACTGGCCCAAACTCTACACATTGAAGGAAAACGCCAACCTGCCGGCCGAGGAATTGGTCGTTCTGCACCAAGGAAGCGATTTCGGCTGGCCGGAATGCTATTACGATGATGCCCAAAAAAAGCTGGTCCTCGCCCCGGAATACGGTGGCAATGGAGGAAAGGCCGTGGGCGTCTGCGCGCAGAAGGAAGCGCCGATAGCGGCCTTCCCCGCCCATTGGGCGCCCAACGACATGCTGATCTATGAGGGCGGCCAGTTTCCGTCCGCCTATAAAGACGGCGCCTTCATTGCATTCCACGGATCGTGGAACCGCGCGCCAGAACCGCAAGGGGGCTACAACGTGGTGTTCCAGCCCTTGGCCGACGGCAAGGCCTCCGGGCCGTTTGTGGTTTTTGCGGACGGCTTTGCCGGAGCGGTCAAGCAGCCGGGCCAGGCGGCGCATCGCCCGACCGGGCTGGCGGTCGGTCCTGACGGCGCGTTGTATATCGCCGACGATCAGGGCGGCCGGGTCTGGCGCGTCACCTTCCAGGGTACGAACAAGGCGAGCGGAATTGCGGCCGCCGCGCCTGAACCTGCCACGGGAGAGAGTGCGACAGCCAGCAGCGCTTCGCCGCCAGAGGGCATTCATCCCAATGCCGGCGCGACCCCGCTCCCGATACCGCTCGGCTCATCGCCGGACCAGGTCGCTTTGGGTGAGCGCATTTTTGAAGGACAGGCCGACGGGGGGACATGCGCGGGATGCCACGGCACCAACGGCGAGGGCACGGCCATGGGTTCCGATTTGAGGAGCGGCAAATGGCTATGGGGCAATGGCAGCGTCCAGGCGATTACCCGGACGATTGTCCACGGCGTACCGAACCCCAAGCAGC
>DASXMC010000654.1:0-3315 GCA_036495885.1 Allostellaceae bacterium
CGAGTGCGCCACCGCGGTCGCAGGGGATGCCTTGTTGCCAGCATTGCTGCCTCCGGGCGGCGCTCTATGTCGGGCTTAGTCTTTTGCCTATTTAACACGGGCAAGTGCTCAAATCCATTAAAAGATTCGAGCACTGAGCAAATGTAGTTAACCTTAATAATGGATCGAGGGCTGCATGCCGCTGATCTGGTGCGCCTCAGATTTCTGCCGAGCTAAGTGAATTGTTCCGCCGCCCCGGGACCGCCCTGCAAGAAAAATTGTAATATTTACGGCCACAGCGGTCCGCTTAATGGTATATGAGCCGGAAAACCACGGGAGGGGGCAGGCCGATGGGCAGGATGGTTTCGTCGTTGTTAGCCGTAGTGGGTCTCGCAATAGTCGCCGTTGCGCCAGCGCGCGCGGCTAATCTGACCACCCTGGTTACCTTCTGCATGCTTCCGAATTGCGCCGACGGCTCGGGTCCGGAGGCCAGCCTGATCGCCGACGCCAACGGCAACCTGTTCGGCACGACAGACGCGGGTGGTGAGCACGACGAAGGGACGCTGTTCGAGATCGTTAAGACCGCCCGCAGCTACGCCAGTACCCCCACCACCTTGGTGAGCTTCTGCCCGTTCGCCGGCAATTCCAATTGCGCCGACGGTACGGGTCCGCTAGCCGGCCTGATCGCCGACGCCAAGGGCAACCTGTTCGGCACGACCAGTGGAGGCGGCGCGAATCGCCTCTACGGGACGATGTTCGAGATCGTTAAGACCGCCCGCGGCTACGCCAGCACCCCCACCACCTTGGTGAGTTTCAACCGCGCCAATGGCTCGGATCCGGTGGCTGGCCTGATCGCCGACGCCAAGGGCAATCTGTTCGGCACGACAAATGAAGGCGGGTCAAATAACGGCGGCACGGTGTTCGAGCTCGTCAAGACCGCCGGCGGCTACGCCAGCACCCCCACCACTTTGGTGAGCTTCGAGGGCGCCAACGGCTCGTATCCGGCGGCCGGCCTGATCGCCGACGCCAACGGCAACCTGTTCGGCACAACAGTCTTCACCGTGCCAAATACTGTGAGCGGCACAGTGTTCGAGGTTGGCGGCAGTGGCTTCGCCGTCTTCGCCGGCACGCCGGGAAAGCCGAACTGCTTCGGCAAGAGCGTTTCGGCGTTGGCTCGGCAATACGGCGGCCTTAACGCCGCTGCCGAAGCCCTGGGCTATCCGAGCGTGCGGGCACTCCAGAAGGGATATTTTGGAATATTGCGAGCCGGATGAGAGATGAGCACAGGCAGGGGGAACACCACCTGTCCGAGTCCGGACAACCCGATTAATTATAATCAGGTATTGTGCGTCGGAATTTATGATCGCGCGTCCGTCTCAGCGATCGCGCGTTCAGTCGCAGACAGCGTGAGTCCGTGGCCGCCGATAATCTCATCGATCGTGCGTCCGAAACGCCTTGATTGCGCGTCGGGCCGTACATCATTGCGTGCCGCTACAGGTAGGCGTCATCGGTCGATACCGTGCCCTGCGTGCTAAGATAGTACCAACCCCCGATTGCGACGGCTGCGACGACGGCAACGCCCAGAGCGATCAGCGGCCATTTCCCGGGCGTCTGGCGCGGTGCCTGAGCCGGCTTGCGGTCTTCGGACTCCCGGTTTGAGCCGTCCGTTAAGGACGGGCGAAGGTCCGACATCGGCTGAGGTGCTCCGGATCGTCTCGCGTAAGAGTCAATGTTTTCGGGACGAAGGCAGCGCCGTCGAAGCGATCATCTGGTCGAGCGAAACCTGTTCCGGCGACCTGAAAATCGACCCGATTGCTCGGGTTTCCAAAGCAGCACGGGAGAAGCGGGGAGAGCCCGTATCGTTCCATGTTGACCTCCGAGGAGCTTCGTCCATTCTGCCGCCGCAAGCGCCTGCTATTCGGCGGCAATGGCACGGCCCGGCTGCTGATCGGGCGCCCCGACGCGGCGCCATCTCCTCGGCAGCCAGCGGCGGCTCTGCTCACGCAACCGCTGAAAAACGACGTACAACGTCGGGATGAGGAAAATGCCGACGGTGCTGGCGACCAGCATTCCGGCAAAGACCGAGGTGCCCACGTCGCGGCGGCTGATCTGCGCTGCACCATGCGCGAAGACCAGCGGCACCAGCCCCAGAATGAAGGCGATCGAGGTCATCATCACCGCGCGAAAACGCATCCGCGCGCCGACCACCGCCGCATCGATGATCGTGCTGCCTGCCTCGCGCTGCTCGCGCGCGAACTCGACGATCAGGATACCGTTCTTGGCGGCGAGGGCGATCAGTACGACAAGGCCGATTTGTGCATAAAGATCGAGCGTCAGATGCGCAAAAAGTATCCCCGCGTAGGCGCCGAGTACGCCGACCGTCACGCAGAGCAGGACCGGGATCGGAATCATCCAGCTCTCGTAGAGGGCGACGAGGAAGAGGAAGGCGAAGAGTACCGCCACGGCGAGGATCGGTCCGGTTTGGCCGCCGGCCTCATGCTCCTGATAGGCGGTCCCGGTCCACTCGAAGGTGTAGCCGGGCGGCAGGGTTTTGGCTGAAATATCCTGCATCGCCGCAAGCGCTGCCCCAGACGAACCGCCCGGCGCCGGGCTTCCGTTGATGGTGAGCGAGCGGTGGTTGTTGTAGCGCGTGATCACCTGCGGACCGAGCACGAAACGCAGGTTCGCGATGGAGCGCAGCGGCACCATCTCGCCCGCTTGGTTGCGGATATAGACTTGCCAGATGTTGTCGTAGTCGCGCCGGTCTTTTGCCTCGCCCTCGATGTTGACCTGCCAGGTTCGGCCATACAGATTGAAATTGTTCACAAAAAAACCGCCAAGCGTCGATTGCAAGGTAGTGAACACGTCATTCAAGTTGAGGCTGAGCGCCTGCGCCTTGTCGCGGTCTATGTCGAGATAGACCGACGGAGTCGTGGCTGTGAACGTTGAGAATACGCGGGCTAGCCGCGAATCTTGGTTGGCCGCAGTGACCAGACCCTGCATCACGCTGCCGAGCTCGACCGGGTCTTGGCCTTCGAGCGCCTCGAGCTGATATTCGAATCCGCCACTGGTCGACAGCCCGATGATTGGCGGCAGGTTGAAGGCGACGACCGCTGCCGTTCTGAGCTGCTGCCCTTGTGCGAAGGTGTCGCGGATCAGCGCCTGCGCCGAATCCGCGACTTTATGCCGATCCTCGAACGGCCTGAGTTTGGCTAGAAGGAACCCGGTATTAGGCTCGTTGGCGGAGTCGAGGAGCGAGAAGCCGATGACGGCGAAGGTGTCCTGCACCTGCGGCATCGACTTCAGGATCTGCTCCACCTTGCGCACCGCTGCGCC
>DASXMC010000655.1:0-2946 GCA_036495885.1 Allostellaceae bacterium
GACCCCCGACCCGCCTCCGACTTCCAGCACCACCTCGTTCGGGCGGATGTCCACCAGGTCCAGCAGGCTTTTCACCATCGCCAGGTAATTCGAGCGGCCGCGCTCTTCGAGGATACCGACGACGCCGAGAAGCGGCCCGCCGAGGCTGATCGTGCAATATCGCGCGCTCAAAGTCGCGATCAGCGGATCCCATTGCGATGGCGCCAAAGAGAGCGGCATCAAGACGAGCGGCGGGCCGCCACCACGAATTCTGTAGGTGATCCCGGCGACCTCGCCTTCCGGTTCGGACAATCTGACTGCCGGGAGCGGATGGCGATCGAGAAAGTCGAGCATTGCTGCACAGATTTCCGCCTCTATCGGCGATGACGTCCGACCAAGGTTGCCATTCATAGCCGCGCAGAATGTGTGCCGAGACGCTCGGGAGACCGTTCGCGAATTTTACCGCCCCGTCCGCAAGCGAGCCTCGGTCACCTGCGACAATCAAAATCCGCGAGGCCAAACCGGCAAGCGGAGCTGTGTCCAGCATAGGGGGAGAGATCAGCGTCAGGCTCGCGACCCGCTCCGGGTGGAGGGTCGCCAAGCTATGCCAATCTTTAAGCGGAGGGGGGCCGCCGGCGGCAATGTGAGCTCGCTCGATGCCGAAGTGTTGGAGCAAATCGAGCAAACAAACCTCAATCGGGCGGGCTGCTGCGGTTCTCATGTTTGCCTCCGCTGTTCGAGACGGTCGGGCCATGCGCGCGCCATCAGCGCGTCCTTTGAGACAACGGTTTCGCGCGCCTTAGCCGGCGCCATCAGGATGTCGAATGCGCGCCCGCCGAGCTTGACCGGCCGACCGTCGGCGAGCAGCTCACGGCGGTATGGCAGCAGGATGAAGCGCCTGAAGGCGATCGCCGCAGGTGCCTCGGAGAGGGAATCCATCAATTGCGATTATAGGGCCCTTTCAGCGAATTTCAGATGCTACAGAAGAGGCCCGCCCACGGATTGATGATCGCTCGGGCAATCTGACGAATGAGCTCGCCACCCAACTCAGCCCGTTTCGCCGGCCCGTCGACAAGATCGGCTAAGGGGCAGGCGATGGCCGCAGCTGGTTACGGTGAGGTCGGACCCGACCGGTGCCTCGCGAGCCATAATGCCCGAAGTTTGCTCCCTTTCCGGCCATTGCCTGACGCGAGCCTAAAGGCCAGCAGTCGTTGGCCGTTAACTCAATAAACTGCAGGCTCGCCATGAGCGATCGGCGTCCGTGAACCTTGTAACCGCCGGCGGCCCTCAATCAAACCCCGACACCCACGCGATGCCGGGAATCGTCGCCCTCCGTTCGGCAAACGAAGACTGGGCGTCCCGATTCCTGCGAGGTCAGCGCGGTGCCGGAGCTAGCGGGTCGAAGGGCCGCGGGTCGGCAGTCGTTTCCGCTTCACTGAAGCCCATCGCCGCGAGAAACGCCGCGCGGACCTCGGCGGGCTGGCCGGTCTGGAAGATATAGCCTTTAAGGCCGCGACGCGCGAGCGGGTCGGCCATCACCTCGGCGCGCGTGAACCCCTCGATCAAGGTCTGGCGTTCTGCGACCGGCAGCTCGATCGCGCGATTAACCGCGGGATCGCGGATTATCGCCTTGGGGTCCCTGCCCTCTGCGATCGCGTCGATATCGTCGAGAAACCGGCGGCGGAGCATGACAATGCCGCGGTCGCTCGGAGCGAGATATTCCTGTGAGCGATCGGCGATGCGGCCCTGCCCTACCCAGGTCACAAAATCCTGGTTCATCACATGGCTGGTGATCCAGCGTCCGGTCGTGGGGTCGGCGATCGGCCCCTGCCAGGTCGGGATGCTGTTTTGCATATAGGGCTCGCGCTCCCGCGGCACGCGGCTGAAATGCCACATGACACTGAGCGTGTTCTCGTCGTCGACGGGCACGCGGAACTCGACGTGATTGCCGGTGAACAATCCGTTCGGCCACAAGCAAACGCGGCCGACCGTCCACAAGCGGTCCCTCTCGCTGGTATCGGTGCGGATGCGCTTGTATTGAAACCCGTATTCGAATTCGTTGAAATCGACCTTGACGTGGGGCGGCGTGTAGGGGCCGCTGGCGCCGCCGAGACGCACACTCCAGTTCGAATGGGTCCATTCGAAATGCACCGGGTCGATCGAGTTTTCCTGGCATTGAAACCAATTACAGGGAATCTCGGCCTTGACGATCTGGCGGAAGCCGTTCTTCCACGAGAAGAATTCCCAATCGGGCACAAGCGGCCGCGGCTCGGGACCAAGATAGGCCCATAACAGCCCGCCCAGTTCCTCGACAGGATAGGCCTTGATGCGGATCTCATCACGGAGCCGCGCTTCCGGGTGCGCAACATCTTCATAAGGCTGCGCCAGGCACCGGCCGTCTGCGTCATAGAGCCAGCCGTGGTAATTGCAGCGCAATCCGCAGTTCTCGACATAGCCGTAGCTGAGATCGGCGCGACGATGCCGGCAATGCCGATCGATGAGGCCGTAATTGCCGCCGAGGTCCTTGTAAAGCACGAGATCCTCGCCCATGAGCCGCACCGGGAGCGTCCCGGGCTTCTCGAACTCGCTAGCGCCGGCGATTGGCCACCAATAGCGGCGCAACAGATTTCCCATCGGCGTACCCGCACCGGTCCTGGTGAGAACATCCCAACGGCTGCCCCGCTCTGGGCTTCTGCTAACCTGCGACATGATCAGTTCCGTGTGCTGAGCGAACCCTCGCTGATCGCACCCTCGCCTATAGCACCGGAGGCGCCGGACTGAATACCGTTGAGAAGACCGGGGCGGCCCGAGCGAAACGACAGCCTCCAGGTCTTGTGGGAGGACGGCGAACGCGTGTTCTGCCGAGGATGGCGTCTGGGCGACGACGGCAAGGGCAGGTCCGTGCTGGCGGTGCTGCCGGCCGGGGAGCACCCGCCACCCGCCACGCTCGAAAGGCTTGCTCACGAA
>DASXMC010000656.1:0-6616 GCA_036495885.1 Allostellaceae bacterium
GATAAAGCTGCCGTCATTCCGCGCCCTGACGCTCCCGCGCCAGAACCGGCCGGCCTTCGCCCGCCAGGACCTCCGCCACGCGCGAGGGGCGATACGGGCGGCCGATCCAGCGCGAGAAGCGCTCAAGGTAAAGATAGATGACTGGGGTCGTGTAAAGGGTCAGCCATTGCGACACGAGCAGCCCGCCAACGATCGCGATGCCGAGCGGACGCCGCAATTCGGAACCGGCACCCTGGCCGAGCGCGATCGGCAATCCGCCGAAAAGTGCGGCAAACGTGGTCATCATAATTGGGCGAAAGCGCAACAGGCAGGCCTGGTGGATCGCCTCGCGTGGCGTTTTGCCCTCGAGCCGCTCGGCTTGCAAAGCGAAATCGATCATCATAATCGCGTTCTTTTTGACGATACCGATCAAGAGAATGATCCCGATCATCGCGATCACGCTCAGATCGTAGTGAAGCAACATCAATGCCAGCAGTGCCCCGACTCCGGCCGAAGGCAGCGCCGAGAGGATCGTGATCGGGTGAATGTAGCTTTCGTAGAGAACGCCAAGCACGATGTAGACAACGAGAATTGCCGCCGCCACCAGCAACGGCGTCGAGGACAGCGAGGCTTGAAACGCCTGTGCCGTCCCCTGGAACGAGCCGTCGAGGGTCACAGGCACCCGCAGATCGACCGCCAGCGCCTGAATTTTATCGACCGCCTGACCGAGCGCCACACCCGGTGCCAGATTGAACGACAACGTCACGGCCGGGAACTGTCCTTGGTGATTGATCGAGAGCGACTCGATCTTGTTGGTGAAATGGGCGAACGCGCTTATCGGGATCTGCGTGCCGTTTGGTCCGGCAACGTAAATTTTCGACAGCGCAGTCGGATCATCCTGGAACTGTGGTTCGACCTCGAGGACTACCTTATATTGGTTCTTTGCGGTATACATCGTCGCGACTTGCCGCTGGCCGAAGGCGTCGTACAACGTCGCGTCGATCAGCGAAGGCGAGATTCCCATCCGAGACGCGGCGTCGCGGTCGATCTCGATGCCGATATGCGGTGCTGCGACCTGCTGGTCAGATGCGACATCCTGCAATTCCGGAAGCTTCCTCATCGCACGCTCAAGGATCGGCGCCCAATGATTGAGCTCGTCCGGATCGGTATCGGTCAACGTGTATTGATATAAAGTACGGCTCAGGCGCCCGCCGATGCTGATATCCTGCCCCGACTGCATAAAAAATTTGACGCCCTGTACCGCCGCCACTTTCGGTCGCAGGCGCTGGATGATTTGGTTCGAGGTCAAGGACCGCCGGTCGTGCGGGACCAACTGAAGGAACATTCGGGCGGTATTTTCGGTCGGATTGTAGGCCGTCGCGCCGGTGTAGGCAAAAACACCGGAGACATCGGGATCCTGGCGCACAACATTGATGATTTTGTGCACCAGCTCGGACATGCCATAATATGATATGTCTTCACGCGCGTCGGCTTGCCCAAAAATGAAGCCAGTATCCTGCTCGGGGAAAAAGCCCTTTGGGATCGTCACATAGAGATAGCCGGTCAGCCCGATCAGCGCCAAAGTCGATAAAAATGTCGGTAACTGGTGACGGAAGACAAAGTTGAGGCCTCGATCATAGGCGCGCAGCATCCAATCGAAGCCAGCTTCAAGCACCTGGTTGAACCAGCCAGCCTGATGCAACCCTTGCTCTTTCAAAAACAGCGAGCACAATACCGGCGTCAAAGTCAGCGAAATCGCCGCCGACGCCACCACCGCGACCGAAACCGTGACCGCAAACTCGCGGAATAAACGGCCGATGATGCCGCCCATAAACAGCAATGGGATGAAGACGGCGATCAGCGAAAAGGTGATCGAAATGATGGTAAAGCCGATTTGACCTGCGCCCTTAAGCGCCGCTTCGAACGGACGCTGACCCATCTCGATGTAGCGAACGACGTTCTCGATCATCACGACGGCGTCGTCGACGATGAAGCCGACTGAGATCGTCAGCGCCATTAAAGAGATGTTGTCGAGGCTGTAGCCCACCGAATACATGACAGCGAAGGTCGCCAACAGCGACAGCGGCACCGCCAGACTAGGGATGATCGTCGCCCACAAGGTCCGCAAAAACAGGAATATGACGAGGATGACGAGCCCGATCGTCATCATCATCGTGAATTGCACGTCGTGCACGGCCGCACGGATCACGAGCGACCGATCCGAAACCAGCTCGACTTTGATCGAAGGCGGGAAGGATTCCGTGATGCGCGGAACCATCGCCTTGATCGTGTCGACCAGTTGAATCGTATTGGCGCCGGCCTGTCGCTGGATTGCCAGTCCTTCGGCTTTGGTGTCGTAAAACCAGGACCCGCTGCGGGCGTATTGGGTGGAATCGATTGCGCGTCCGACATCCTTGACGCGCACCGGCGCCCCATTGCGATAGGCAATGATTACTTTGTCATAGGCGGCGGCGTTGAACAGCTGGTCGTTGGTATCCAATGTGTATGTCTGGTGCGCGCCTTCAAGATTGCCTTTGGGCCGATCGAGCGTGGTTGCCACGAGAGCGTTGCGGACGTCCTCAAACCCAAGCCCCCGCGAGGCAAGCGACCCGGGATTGATCTGGACATGCGCCGCGTAGGTCTGTTGGCCGAAGATCCGCGCCTCGGAGACGCCGGGCACCGTGGACAGCTTCTGCGCTAGGATCACATAGGCAAAATCGTCGACACGATAGATCGGCAGCGCCTTCGAATACACCGCATAGATTAGGACCGGTCGGTCAGCCGGATTGGTCTTGCGGTAAGTTGGCGGGCTCGGCAGGTCGGGCGGCAACAGGCCGCTCGCCGCGTTGATTGCCTGCTGCACATCCTGCGCCGCGGCATCGATGTTTCGAGACAGGTCGAATTGCAGGGTGATCGACAGGGATCCGGTCCCGCTCGTCGAGGTCATCTGGTCGAGCGAGGGGATCGCCGCAAATTGCTGTTCGAGCGGCGTGGCGACCGCCGAGGACATTGTGGCCGGACTCGCGCCCGGATAGTTCACGGCGACTGTAATCGTCGGGAAATCGACATTCGGCAGCGCCGCCACAGGCAGCAGACCGTAAGCTGCGATGCCGAACACCAACACACCCAGCATCAACAGCGAAGTTGCAATCGGTCGGCGAATAAAGGGTTCCGAAATGCTCATTGGCGATTACCTTGCTATTCCGGTCGCCATCGAGTGGCAGGAGCGCGCGATGCGCGCCCTAGCTCGCGGCGCTCGACGGACGCGGCGGCAGGATTTTCACCCGAGCGCCATCCGTCAGCCGGTACTGCCCGTCGACGACGACCCGCTCGCCGGGCTTCAGCCCCTTGGTGATGACGGCGATCCCGTCCTGGACCGCCGCCACATCAACCGCGCGGCGCTCGACCGTGTTATCGGGCTTGATGATGTAAGCGTAGTTGCCGTTTGGCCCTTCCTGTACGGTTTGCGCCGGCACGGTCGCGACGTGGGGACGGGTTTTCAAGATCGCCCGCAGGCTGACAAATTCGCCCGGCCACAGGCGTTCGTCCTCATTGTCGAAGCGCGCCTTCAGATGGATTGTGCCTGTCGTCTGATCGATCGAATTGTCAATCAGGGTCAGCTTTCCCATCGACAGCTGCGCGCTACCGTCGCTGGTGTAAGCGCGGACGACAAGCGGCGCTTGTTGCTGTTGTTGGCGGACCTCGTCGAGCGTGTCTTGGGGAAGGGTGAAGCTGACAAAGATCGGCTTTATTTCGGTGATTGTGACCAACGCCGTATTGTCGTTGGCATGCACGAGATTGCCTTTGTCGACGAGCCGGGCGCCCAAGCGGCCATCGATCGGCGAGCGGATATCAGCGTAGCCCAGGTTGAGTGCGGCATTGTCGATCTGTGCTTGATCGCCCTTAATCGCTGCCTGCAGCTGAGCGACCAACGCTGTCTGTTGGTCATAGCTCTGCCGGGTCTGGTAGCCGGTGCCGAGAAGTTTCGAATACCGGTCGAGATCGAGCTTGGCCCCGGCCAGCTGGGCCTCGTCTTTTTGCTTAGCGGCTTGCGCCTGTTCCAGTGCGGCCTGATACGGCCGCGGGTCGATTTCGAACAGCGGGTCGCCTTCTTTTACCTCCTGCCCTTCCTTGAAAAAAACTTTGACGATCTGGCCATCGACACGAGTTTTGACGCTGACCATGTTGTAAGCCTGTACCGTGCCGATCCCTTGCAGATAGACCGGAACATCTTGAGCGGCGACGAGCCCGGCGGTGACCGGCACCAGTGGTGCTGCCGTCTGCGCTGTGGCCCGAGGACCGTTACCGCCAAAACCATGCCACCATGTTACGAGCATAATTGCCGCAATGATGATCGCAGCAACGCCGATCGCACGCCTTGCCATGACGAGCGACTCCTATAGGTAGTGAAGCTAATACCAATCTATCATAGACAATCGCTATGGCTTTTGACAATGGCTATCCACTTGGCCCACAGCTGAGTCGGGGCGCGAAACGTCGCAGCCGCAACCGTGAGTTATGGATGGGGCGGAATCTCGATCGGTGCGCAGTTGGTGCGTCCCGACATCAGGCAATCTTCGAGCTTTGCTTCGTTACCGAGATCGCGCACCAGCACGACACCTGCCACTGCCAGCGCCAGCACGATAGCCAAACCCATCAGCGCCGCCGTTCGCCTATCGTCGGATTCTCGATCGTCCTCATATCGACCGCGCATCGGCCCACCAGCAAGGATGAGCAAGGAGGGGCTGATCGAGGCGCCGCACCGCTTATGCTGGGCTGCGCATCGCCGTCGCGCCGACCGCGAACGGCCTCCGTTTCCACACCGATACACCAGCATGCAAAATCGAACAACGGGTAACCATATTTTGGGCGCGGACGGCGCCTTATCGCCGCTACCCGCGCCCGCCCGCCCGGTCGAGTGCCCGCTCCACAACACCTCCGGTCAAGAGCTCGGGCAGCAATTCTCCCTGCGGCCGGCGCGGACCGTAGACCGCATTGAATGGAATGCCATAGCGGCCAAAGCTTTCGAGATAGCGGGTCAGCGCCGGGTCGGGACGGGTCCAGTCGCCGCGCATCGCCACCACATCCGGACCGAACAGGCGGGCGGCCACCGGATCTCGGTCGAGCACCGCCGCCTCGTTGACCTTGCAGGTCAGACACCAAGCGGCTGTCACGTCGACGAACACGACCTTGCCGCGGCTGACCAGTTGAGAAATCTCGGCAGAATCGAATGCCTGCCAACGCCCGGTCGCCTCGGTTGTTGCCGGCGCCGCAATTCCGGCAAAGGCCGGCCATAGCACCGCCCCCGCGACCAGCCCCACCACGGCCTTGCCGGCGAGCCCCGCCACCTTGGCCGGGACCATCCCGTGGCTCCTGAGCGCGAGCAGGACGACGACCGCGCTCAACGCCGCAGCCGTCGTCAGCGCCACCCGCGTCCCGGACAACGCCGCCAACACCATCAGCAGCCATAATGCCGTCCCCGCGAGCGCCAAACCTAAAGCGACGCGCAGCCAATTCATCCACCGTCCCGGCCGCGGCAGCAGTCGAACGAGCCCGGGAAAGGCCGCGATCGCCAGATAGGGGGCAGCCATTCCCACGCCGAGCGCCGCAAACACAATCGCGATCTCGCCCGGACCTCGGGTCAGCGCAAACCCGATCGCGGTGCCGACAAACGGCGCTGAACACGGGGTGGCAAGCAGGGTAGCGAAGGCGCCCGTCAGGAACGCGTCAATATAGGGAATCGGGGCATGGAGTTCGGCTGCCGCCTCATATGCAAAGCGTGGCAGCCCGATCGGAAGCCAACCCCACAGGCTCGTCGCGAACAATATCGTCACCGCCGCGATCGCCGCGATAAACCATGGCCATTGGAACTGCAGGCCCCAGCCGATCGCTGCACCCGAGGCTTTCAGGCCGATCAGCGCCGCGGCCAGCACCCCGAACGAGACGATTACCCCAGACGCCGTCATCAGCAGCCCAACGCGCACCCGACGCCGCTCGGCCCCGGCGTGGCTCGCCACCGACAGCAATTTCAGCGACAGCACCGGCAGGACGCACGGCATTGCGTTCAATATGAGGCCGCCGAGCAGAGCGACGCCGAGGATCGGCAGCAGCCGGCCGAGGTCGCCGGGCGGCGGGCCCGGTGACGGAGTGGCGGTGAATTCTGCTGCCCGCGAGCCGTCGACCAAGGTCAGGGTCAGCGCTTTGCCGATAATGCCGGCAGCACCGGCATCGCGGATTGGCACCGTGATCCGCACGTCGTGCCCCGAGTGCGACAACGTCACCATCGGCCGTCCGGGCGAGCCCTTCTCGAGCCCCTCAACAAACAAATCGGGTTGGTTGAACGCTGCAGCGGCACTGCGCAGCCGCAGCGAGAGTTCGGTCTCGGTGCCATCCTCGGCGGTGTTGGCCGACACCAGATCGATCCCGGCCGCGGCGAGCGGCCGCGGAACCGTGGCGCGGGCCACGCCGATCAGGCCGGCCTGTGCCGAGGGTATCGCCGGCCCCGTCGGCAGGTGCAGATCGAGTTTTGTTGAGTAGGGGACGCAAATGTTGGCGCATGCGGCCCAGTCCACCAGCGCACGCAAATCGAGCGGTTGCCCCGGGTTCTCCAAGTTGAGCGTGAGCGGCAGCACGACAT
>DASXMC010000657.1:0-3995 GCA_036495885.1 Allostellaceae bacterium
CGCCTGGGCGTGTGAGCGCGCACAAATTCCTCGTTGACGTCGGCACCCCAGCCGGGGCCCTTCGGCAAAATCAGATCGCCGTTCTCGATCACCGGAGGGTGGGTGACGATGTCGTCCTTCCAGGTCACGTCGTCGATGTCGATCTCCATGACTTTGAAGTTCGGCACGACCGCGCACATATGGGCGCTGATCAGCGAGCCCAGATGGCCGTTGAAATTATGGGGGGCCACATTGACCTCGTAGGCGTCGGCCATCGCGGCGATCTTGAGCGATTCAAGGATGCCGTTCCAGGCCACGTCGATGATCGCGTAATCGACCGATTGCTGCTCGAAATAGGGGCGGAATTGGCGCCGGCCGTACAATGACTCGCAGGACGAGATCGGGGTGTGTGCGGAGCGGCGGATCAAGGCGAGGCCGGCCGGGTCGTAAAGGTCGATCTCGAGCCAAACCAGGTCGAGCGGCTCCAGGGCGCGCGCCAGTTTGATGTAGCCGTCGATCTTGTAATTGAAATTGGTGTCGAGATGGAGCCCGACATCGCGGCCGGCGCCGCGGCGGAACGCCTCGAGTTGCGCCACCGCGGCATCGGCGATGCGATGGTCGACATTGAGCTCGGGAAAGCCCGGCGGGTTCCCGGTGCCGGGGCCGTACATATAGGGCTTGTCGCGGTCAAAGCGGATCAGATTGGTCTTGAGCCCTTTGAAGCCACGGCGCCTGACCTCCTCGCCGAGCGCGACGATATCGTCGAGCGAGCGCACCGGCTCGACCCCGCACCATTCCTTGATGTGGTCAGCGTGGCGCGCGCGATAGGTGCCGCAATGCGACCAGTAGAGCTGCAGACGGTCTCGCACCGGACCACCCAGCATCTCGTAAACCGGGATGCCGAGCGCCTTGGCTTTGATGTCGACGAGCGCATTCTCGATCGCCGCGATCGCCATCGCGTTGACGCCGCCGGCGGCTTGCCTGGTCGCGGCGTAGAGATAAGCGCCGTGGCGCTCGACCGGACGCGGGTCCTGGCCCAAGAGCCGCTCGCCCAGTTTGCGGATCACCGCGGTCAGCCCTTGGGCGCCGTAGCCTTCCATATACTCCGACCAGCCGACGATCCCCTCGTCGGTGGTAATCTTCAGAAACGAGTTGATCCGCCAGCCGGCGTCGCAATGCAAATCTTCGATCTTGACGATTTTCATCGGCTTATCCTCCCGACAGCGGCTGCTCGATAATTGGGTTGCCAGTGGATCCAAGTGTGCCGTGCCGGATGACAACGGCAGCTCGGGCCTGCACTTGTACCCGGTGGACAGCCCGCACTTGTACCCGATGGACATACGGCCGGCTAGGCCAGCTAGCGGTCAAAATCGACTGCGACGGTGTTGCCGCCGCTGAGCACCACGCCGACATGCTCCCCGGCTCGGGGCCGGTAGCGGCCGGACAGCAGCGCCGCGAGCGGAGCTGCACCACCCGGTTCGGCCACCACCCGCAGCCTTCCCCAGAGCGCTTTCTGGGCGTCGCGAATGGCGTCGTCCGAGACCAGGACACAGCACTCGACGAGGTGCTCCACAATCGGGAAAACAACTTCGCCGACACGGCGCGGCGCCAGCGAATCGGCAGCAATTCCGCCGGCTTCGGCATCGACCGGGCGGCCTGCCAGCATCGCTTTTGTCAAAGTCGGGGCTGTCTCGGGCTCGACTGCGACAACTCTGATTCGCCCGCTATACCACGCGGCAATGCCGGCGATCAGCCCGCCGCCGCCGACTGCCACCAGCAGGGTGTCGAGGTCGCCGACCTGGTGCTCGAGTTCCAAACCGACGGTTCCTTGGCCAAGCAGGGTTTCGTGCTGATCGAAGGCGTGAATGGCGAGCGCGCCCGATTGAGCGACCCATGCCTGGCTTGCCGCAAGCGCATCGTCATAGCACTCGCCGATGACGACGAGTTGGGCGCCGTATTCGCGGATGCGGCCGATCTTTGCCGGCGAAGAGATGTTCGGGACAAAGATCCGGGCCGGAATGCCCAACTTTGCCGCCGCATAGGCCACCGCTGCCCCGTGGTTCCCGCCAGAGGCTGCGGCAACGCCGGCTTTGGGAATCTCGCGCAGCAGCAGGTTTGCAAAAGCCCCGCGGGTCTTGAACGAACCCGCGTGCTGCAGCAGCTCGAGCTTGCAGCTGAGACGCGCCGCGTCTAATCCAAAATCGGCGCCGTCGACCTCGATCACCGGTGTGCGGCGGATGTATGGCCTGACCAGCCGCTCGGTCGCGGCGATCGCTTCCTGGTCGATAGCGTTGCTATGCATGTCGAGATCCGGGGTGCCGACCCCTTCGGTCGGAAGGGTTGGCGATGTTTAGCAGTGGCGCGGCAAATGCGGCGCCAGCCGACCACCGGTCCGCACGGGCTCGACCCGCCGCGCCAGACCGCTCCGATCATCCGTTACGAGCAGGATGCCGCATAACGTTGCCTCGCCTTCGGCGACCTGCGGGCGCTCGCCCGGCATTTTGGTCACAAAGCGGCGGACCGTCGGCGCCTTTTGCAATCCGATCACTGAATCATAATCACCGCACATGCCGGCGTCGGTCTGGTAGGCGGTGCCGCCCGGAAAGATCTGGGCATCGGCAGTCGGAACGTGCGAGTGACTGCCAAACACCGCCGACACCCGGCCATCGGCGAAATGGCCTATCGCCATCTTCTCGCTCGACGCCTCGGCGTGGATGTCGACTAGGATCGCCGCCGGTCCGCAGCCGAGCGGGTGATCGGCCAAAACCGCATCGAGCCGAGCGAACGGGTCGTCGAGCGCGTCCATGAACAACCGGCCCATGAGGTTGATGACGAGGGCGGTGCGCCCGTCGCCGAGCGCGTGCAGCCGCCAGCCGGACCCCGGTGTGCCGACCGGGAAATTTGCCGGTCGCAGCACCCGCCGATCGCGGTCGATATAGCCGATCAGCTCGCGCTGGTCCCAGACATGATTGCCGGTCGTCAGCACGTCGACCCCGCAATCGTAAAACTCGCCGCACAGCCGTTCGGTCAGCCCGCTCCCGCCCGCGGCGTTCTCGGCGTTGATGACCACGAGATCGAGGGCAAAGTCGCGGCGCAGTTCCGGTACGTATTTCTTCACCGCGTCTCGTCCCGGCCGTCCCATCACATCGCCGCAGAACAGGATGTTCACAATCGCCGTGCCCTATTGCCGCCAGAAGATCGGATTGGACTGGTCAAGAAAGCTCATCAAGGACGCTTCCTCGGCGCGGGCGCAGTCCGCGGCCTCGGAAGCCGGATGCGGAATGGAGCCGCCTCGGCCGTTGGCATGCAACTCCTCCGTGGCCCGCCGTGGCAGGTGGGCGCCATTTGTCGAAGCCACGACTTCGACAGGGACAGCACCCAAGAGGTAGGTATCGGCCCCGGGGCAACATGCGGCCTGACGCACCGCGCAGCCCCACTCCGCGGTTTCAAAGCTAGGGGCTCTCCATCCTACCTGCAATAGCCTCGATCCGCTGGGCGAGGTTGTGGATGGTGCCGGCGGCCGCATCTGTGGCGTCGCCCGCCTCGCTCTCGGCAGCGCGATAGCGGCTCCGCTCCTGAGCCAAGGCCTCATTCGTGTCGGACAACTCATCGGCAATGACGAGCGCCGCGAGCAGCAGCAGCCGAGCCTCGCCCACCTGCCCGATGTTTTTGACAAACTCTGCGACCCGGGCGTCGATATATTGCGCAAGCCGTCGAATGCGCGGCTCCTGCCCGTCATCGCAGGCGATTTTGTAAGGCTGTCCATTGATCGTCACCGAGACCTGGCTCATTCGACTCCCCCTCTCTCAGCTCCCGCCCCTGACCCGGCGAGCCCCTCGTCTCCGGCGGCGACCACACCATTCGTAACGGGCCGCAGCCGGCGCGGCACCGCTTCGGGCTGATCAGCGACGCTCATGCAGGCGGCTTCCAGCCGGGCCACGGCCCGCTCGAGCCGGGCGAGCGCCTCGTCGAGCCGGCTCATTTTTCCTGCCGCAAACCCGCACTCAGCGTAGCCG
>DASXMC010000658.1:0-1689 GCA_036495885.1 Allostellaceae bacterium
CGGAACTGTTCTCGGCAAGGACGCGCTGATGGCGCGCGTGTGGCCCAATCGGGTCGTCGAGGAGAAAAATCTGCACGCTCAGATCTCGGCGTTGCGCGCCGCTCTCGGGGCGGAGCGCGAGCTGATCCGCACGGTCCCCGGACGTGGCTATCAGTTCACCGGCGAGATCCGCATTCTACCGGCGAGCCCGGACGAGAGCGCCGACGATAGCGCGGCCACAGCGGAGCCCGAAGCCGTCCTGCCGCAGACGAACCTGCCGCAGCCGGTTTCCGAGCTGATCGGCCGGGACGACGCATTGGGCGAGATCCTGAGCCTTGCCGCCGCGCATCGGCTTGTCACCCTGACCGGCGCCGGCGGCATCGGCAAGACGCGGCTCGCCCTCGCCGCTGCGCGCCGGCTGCTGCCGCACTTTGCCGACGGGGTCTGGGTCGCCGAGCTGGCGCCGCTCGCCGATCCCGCTCTCGTTCCCGCCGCCATTGCCGCGGCCCTCGGGCTCGAGTTTCCCGCCTGCGCAGTCTCAGCGGAGCTTGTTGCCAATGCGCTGAGCGGGAAAGAGCTGCTGCTCGTGCTCGACAACTGCGAGCATGTGATCGACGCCGCGGCCAGAATGGCCGAGGCGTTGTTGCGCGCCAACCCGGCGGTGCATGTCATCGCCACGAGCCGAGAGCCGCTCAAGGCAGAAGGGGAGTGGATCAATCCGGTGCCGCCGCTCGCCGTCCCGGCGGTGGACGCCGAGGATGAAGACGATCCTTTGCAATACGGCGCTGTTCGGTTGTTTGTCGAGAGGGCGCGGGCGGCGGAGCCGCATTTCGCGCCGGACCGGCGCAGCGCGGCGATGATCGCGGCGATTTGCCGTCGGCTCGACGGCATCCCGCTGGCTATCGAACTGGCGGCGACGCGCGCCGCCACCCTCGGCATTGAGGAGCTCGCCGCCCGCCTCGACGATCGCTTCCGGTTGCTGACCGACGGCCGGCGGACGGCATTGCCGCGGCACCAGACATTGCGGGCGACGCTCGACTGGAGCTACGAGCTGCTGCCCGAAGCCGAACGCATGATCCTGCGCCGCATAGCGATCTTCGCCGGCGCCTTCAGACTGGAGGCGGCCAGTGCGGTTGTGGCGAGCCCCGAGCTTCTGCAGTCGGAAGTCGTCGACGGTCTCGCCAGTCTGGTTGCGAAGTCGCTCGTTGCGGCGGAGCTTGACGGCCGCGTCGCACGCTACGGCTTGCTCGACACAACGCGGGCCTACGCGATCGAAAAGCTCGGCGAGAGCGGGGAGGGCGAACGGCTCGCGCGGCGTCACGCCGAACATTATAGGGATTTGTTCGAGCAGGCCGAAACCGAATGGGAGGGGCGGCCCGCGGCGGAACTGCTGGCTGATTACCGGCGGCAGATCGACAATTTGCGCGCGGCGCTCGACTGGGCCTTCTCGCCGGGCGGTGATGCCTCGATCGGCGTGGCGCTGACGGCCGCCGCGGTGCCCCTGTGGACGCACTTGTCGCTATTGGACGAGTGTCGCACGCGGGTTGAACGAGCGCTTGCCACCATTAAAGGAGAAGAGGAGGCGGACGCGCGCCGCAAGATGAAGCTCCATGCCGCGCTTGGGGCAGCGCTGATTTTTACCAGAGGTGCCGTTCCCGAGACCGGCGCGGCTTGGACAAAAGCCTTCGAGGTTGCGGAGAGCCTTGACGA
>DASXMC010000659.1:0-4067 GCA_036495885.1 Allostellaceae bacterium
ACCGATGAATGTGGCACAGGAGCCGAGCGCTCCGAGGATGCCCAACTTCTTGTTCCAAAAGCCTAAGAACAAGAGCGTGCCGAAAGTCCATTCACAGCTCCCAAGAAACCTACTGGCGCCGCGGACACCGAAAGCCGGATACAGCCAGAAGATCAGCGGGCCGTTGCTGATATAGGGTATCAGCCGCTGCGCCTCATATGCCCACCATTTCTGATATCCAAAAAAGAAAAAGATAATCACCATCGCTGCGCGAAGCAGGTGATAATCGAGGTCTTCTTTGAGAATTCCGGATCTCATCAATATTCTTATGAGTGGATCCATTAAGCTCCGGGCGGATGCCGGCCGGGTGGCGCCGCTATCGCGAGTGATTACATCAACATTCCTGGTGAACTGATTCATCTGATTTCTCCGCCTCGAGTTGTTTCGGCTTAATGGCGAAGCCGTGTTGCTTCCAGGTTTTACGGCTCTCTGATGCAGCCGCCACACCGCCTTGTGTTCCTCGTGCCAAGCCCCCAAGTGCTATCTGGGTGAGAAGGGGCCTGGACCGGCCTTATGCCGGGCTCGCCCGGCGCCTAACTCTCCCAGTGGCGCTATCGCTTGGCGCTGCCCCGAAAGGTCGGGGTGTTCGAGCGTGAGCCCGACGAGGTCTCCAGTGGCGGGCCGATGAGCTGGCGATAGAGGTTGTCGATCTCGATCGCATCGCTGGCGCTGACGTCGGGTCGATTGGGCGTCGCGAACTGCTCCGCAGTCGGCTGCCCGCGGGCGCTTTCCGTGCCGGCTCGCTCGGCGGTCGGTTGGGCCCGCGCCGGCGCGTCCGCCGCCCCCGCTCCAAGGACGACAAAAAGGAGCCCGGCAGCAAAGGCCAGCATCGCCGCTTTACGGCCCGCTGCGGCGCGATTCTTGCGCCGTGGCGCGAGCGGCGCGACGTTCCAAATACCGGCTTTGTTCGCGACAAGGTCGACTTGGCCGAAGGCGTCGACGGAGCGGCTGTCAAACTTCATGACGTACTCCTTTGGTCTCGCTGCAATGCCTAAAATCGTTGATTCCTCATTGACCTCTGTCTTGCTCAATGGCCCCTTTCCGTGACCTCGCGTGGCCCGGTTGCCATCTTTTCCAGGCGACCGGCCTCTCGCTCCCTGCCGGGTCCTGCAGCCGGTGCCCGTGTTGTCGTTAAAATTGTTTAATCCTCGCGGATCGCGCAGGCCGCTTCGAGCGATAACATGCATTCCTTGGAGGAATGACCATGGACCGCCTGGCTGCGATGGAAACGTTTGTCCGCATTATCGAGGCCGGCTCGTTCTCCGGCGCGGCCAAGCAACTTCATGTGGGGCAGCCGGCTGTTTCAAAGACGATCGCGCAGCTCGAAGATCGGCTCGGCGTGCGACTGTTGCTCCGTTCCACGCACGGCCTGACGTCGACGGAGGCCGGCCAGAACTTCTACGACCGCGCCAAACGGTCGATCGAGGAAGCCGAGGAGGCGGAACTCGCCGCGCGCGGCGCGGCCGCGACGTTGTCGGGCCGCCTGCGCATCAGTGCGGCCGTGACTTTCGGGCGCTTGCACGTCATGCCGCGTCTGCCGATCTTTCTCGCCGGGCTTCCAGCGCTCGCTATCGACGTCGTTCTCCACGACCAGGATATCGACCTGATCGAAGCCGGGATCGACGTGGCGCTGCGTGTGGGCCCGCTCCGCGATTCAGCGCTGACGGCCCGCAAGATCAGCCATTGTCAAAGACACGTGATCGGCACGGCCGCGTTTTTCGCAGCGCAGGGTTTGCCGCAGACCCCCGCCGATCTCATCGTGCGTCAGTCCATCATCTATGAGCACCAACGCCTGGGTGGCACTAGCTGGACCTTCCGGCAGGGGACCGTGGAAACATCGGTTACCGTTAAGGGCCGGGTCCACGTCACCGCGGCCGAGGGTGTTCGGGAAGCAGTATTTGCCGGGCTGGGTTTTGCTATCGCCTCTGAATTCATGTTTGCCCCGGAGCTGAAATCCGGAGCGGTCATATCCGTGCTGGACGATTGGTCGCTGCCGCCGGTTGATCTATGGGCGGTGTTTCCGACCGGACGACAGGCAAGCGCCAAGGCCCGCGCTTTCGCGAGCTTTATGGAGAGTCAATTGTCCGGTAGCCGGACGAACGCCTTCGGGTCAGGACGAGAATAGCAGCTGGATCGAACTGCTCCGCGCCGGACCAGCCGGCTGTCTCCAAGAGCAGCGCTCAGCTTGAAGAGCGCCTGCGTGTCAGCCTGCTGCTCAGGTCGTCGCGGGGACTCACCCCGACTGGGCAGGCGAGAACTTTTACCGGCGAGCTGCGAGCGTAAGACAGCCGCCCTGCTATGGGGCGTGCCAATCTGGTTCAATCTGTTTTAGCGTGGGGGCGTGAATACGGAGACGACCCCTATGCCACAGCCGAGCTATGTCCACGGCGCCAGCAATACGCCGTTGATCGGGGTTACGATCGGCAATTACTTCGACCAAACCGCCGAACAATTCGCGGCGCGCGACGCACTTGTCGTGCGCGACCAGGGGGTGCGCTGGAGCTGGACCGAATTGCGGCGGCGGGTCGATGATTTTGCCGCCGGCCTCGTCGCGCTCGGCCTCGAACCGGGTGAGCGGATCGGGATCTGGTCGCCCAACAATGCCGAGTGGGTCGTCACCCAATTCGCCACCGCCAAGGCCGGGCTGATCCTGGTCAACATCAACCCTGCTTATCGGGTGACCGAGCTCGAATATGCCTTGAACAAGGCGGGCTGCAAGGCATTGGTCACAGCGGCCCGGTTCAAAACCAGCGATTATCTGGCGATGCTCGGCGAGCTTGCACCCGAGCTGGCGAGCGCTGCACCCGGAGAATTGCAAGCGGGGCGGCTGCCGGTATTGCGCCAGGTGATCACGATCGGCGGCGACGAGGTGCCGGGGACCATTCGCTTTGACGAGGTCCCGGGTCTCGCCGGTCGGCCCGCACATGACCGGCTCGCCGCCCTTGCCGGGAAACTACAATTCGACGATCCAATCAACATCCAGTTTACCAGCGGCACCACCGGCTTTCCAAAGGGGGCGACGCTGAGCCACCACAACATCCTGAACAACGGGTTCTGGCTCGGCGCGGCGATGAAGTTCGACGAGCATGACCGGGTCTGCATTCCGGTCCCGCTCTATCACTGTTTTGGCATGGTGATCGGCAATCTCGGCTGTCTGACCCATGGTGCGGCGATGGTGTTTCCGAGCGAAGGCTTTGACCCGCTCGCGACCCTCGAGACGATCGAAGCGGAACGCTGCACCGCGCTTTACGGCGTTCCGACGATGTTCATCGCCGAGATGGATCACCCCGACTTCGCCAAATTCGATCTTTCATCGCTGCGCACCGGCATCATGGCTGGCAGCCCCTGCCCGATCGAGGTCATGCGCAAGGCGGTCGTCTCGATGCACCTCTCCGAGATCGTTATCGGCTATGGCATGACCGAAACCAGCCCGGCGAGCTTTGTATCGGCCACCGACGACCCGTTGGAGCGGCGGGTATCGACGGTCGGGCGGGTAATGCCGCATGTCGAGGCCAAAATCGTCGATGCCGAAGGCCGCATCGTGCCGCGCGGCGCCACCGGCGAATTGTGGACCCGCGGCTATCTGGTCATGCTCGGCTATTGGGATGACCCCGAGCGGACAGGCGAGGCGATCGACCCGGCGCGCTGGATGAAGACCGGCGATCTCGCGGTGATCGACGACGACGGTTATTGCAACATCGTCGGCCGCATAAAGGACATGGTGATCCGCGGCGGCGAGAACGTCTATCCGCGCGAAATCGAGGAGTTTTTGTACCGCTACCCGAAGATCCAGGACGTCCAGGTGATCGGCGTTCCCGACCGGCGCTATGGCGAGGAACTGTGCGCCTGGGTGCGGCTCTACGATGGCCAAACTGCAACCGCCGACGAAATACGCGCCTTCTGCCAGGGTCAGATCGCGCATTACAAGATCCCGCGCTATGTGAAATTCGTCGACGAATTTCCAATGACCGTCACCGGCAAGATCCAGAAATTCCTGATGCGCGAGCAGATGATCGCCGAATTGGCGC
>DASXMC010000660.1:0-3228 GCA_036495885.1 Allostellaceae bacterium
CGAGAGGCCGTAGCTGCCGGCTCGGGTCAACGGCGGCGTCAAATGATCGATGATCACCGCCTGAGCACGGCGCTTGGCTTGGGTTCCCTCACCGGGATCGTTGACAATAAACGGGTAGAGATGCGGCAGTGGCGGCAGGACCGCCTCGGGCCAGCATTCCGCCGACAGGGCCACGGCTTTTCCCGGCAGCCATTCGAGGGTGCCGTGCTTGCCGAGATGGATGACGGCGTCGGCACGGAATTCCTGAGCCAGCCAGGCATAGGCCGCGAGATACCCGTGCGGCGGCACGAGTGCGGGATCGTGGTAGGTCGATTTCGGATCGATATTGTACCCGCGCGCCGGCTGGATCAGCACTGCGACATTGCCGGTGCGAAATCCCGGGATTGCGAACCGCCCGCAATCGACCCGTCCTGGGCGAAAGAACGGATCGAGCTCGACTGGCCCCCAACGCTCGCTGATGACTCGCTGCACCGTCGGCGAAAGTGTCGCGAGGAAAGCCGAATAGTCGGCACACGACAGTGTCTCCGACGGCGGCGCTGTCGGATTGGCATTGGTCGGGCCGGCCAGCAGCTGCTCGATCAGCGCTTGCGGCGCGTCGGGCATCTCGCCGACGCGGTAGCCGGCTGCGGCTAACGTCTTCAGGATCGCTATTGCCGAGGCGGGCGTATCGAGGCCGACGCCATTGCCGATGCGGCCGTCGCGATTGGGATAGTTGGCGAGGATCAACGCCACCCGCCGCTCGGCCGGCGGCTTTTGCCGCAACCGCGCCCAACCGCGCGCGAGCTCGGCGACAAACGCGACGCGGTCGGCCACCGGTCGATAGCCGACAAGGTCGGCTTCGGTCTCGGGGTCTCGGCCGAGCGGTGCCTTGAACGACACCGCCCGCCCCAGGATCCGGCCGTCGATCTCCGGCAGCGCCACATTCATTGCCAGATCGCGCGGGCCCAATCCCCGCGTCCCGCCGCGCCAGCTTTCTTCGTCGCTGCCGGCGAAAACGACTTGCAGCACCGGGCAATCGGCCGCCGCCAGCGGGTCGCCGGCGGCCCCGGTTCGCGCCGAAAACCCGGTTGCGTTCAGGATCACCGCGGGATTGGTCTCGGCGAACAATGCCGCGAGCAAACCCGCGGCTTCGCCGTCCTTCAGGCTGTGCACGAACACCGGCAGTGGCTGCAGCCCCCGCGCTGACAAAGCCTGCACCAGCGCTTCTACTGGGGCGGTGTTTCCGGACTGCATCAATGCCCGGTAAAACACGATCGGCACGATGCCGCCCTTGCCCTCCCATGTGTCGCGAATGTCGCGGAGGCTCGGCAGTGTGAGGCCGGGCCAGTACAGACCCGCGCGCAACAGTGGCGCCGGCTCTGCCCAAGGCGCCTCATGGCCGATCAGCGAACCGGCATAGAGGAGGAAATTCTCGGCGTTGGCGGGGCCGCCCTCGACGAGGTAACGCCACAGCCGCCGCCGACCTTCGCTCGATATTGTCGAGAGTGCCGCCAAATCGGGATCGGGTTTGTCGTCGCCCGGCAACAGCGCAAGCGGAATACCGCGCTCGGCGCAGGTTTGGGCGAGCCGCTCGACGCCGTAGCCCCAATAACCGCTGCCGCCGAGGATGCGGGCAACGACAAGCCGTGCAGCAGCGGCTGTCTCCATATAGAGATCGACCGAGAAATTGTGGCCCAGCCGCAGAATCGAGGCCAAGCGCAGCCGCGGTGCCCCAGCGTCGCGCGCGCGTCGCCGGTGTTGTGCCGCCGCGAGCAGCGCCAGTTCCGTGTCGGCGGTCGACAGGACGACGATCTCGCCCGGAGTTTGGGCGAGATCGAGCGCGGCAGCACCGTCAGCAATCGTCCCCGGTATCGTCGCCAACAAATGCATTCAGCCGCCCAGCGCCGCGGCGATGGCGGCCCGGTCGAGACCTTTTTCGCCGATCACCACGAGCCGGCTGGTACGGGTTTCGTCGGGCCGCCACGGCCGGTCGTAATAATGCTGCACCCGGTCGCCGACGGCCTGCACGAGCTGCCGCCGATCGCGGCCCGGCACCTCGACAAAGCCTTTGACCCTCAGGATGTCGTGAACGGCGATCGCCGCGCGCAGGCGGGCGACAAAGGCGGTACTGTCGTCGACCGGCTCGAGAGTCACGACAAAGCTGTCGAAATCGTCATGGTCGTGCATTCCGAGGCCGTCGTGCATCGAAGGCCGCGCCGATAGGTCGTCCTCGGCCGCCGCAGCAAGACCGAGTGCCACGTCGGGCGGCACCGCGGCGTCGCGCGCGGCCACCACACGCACGCCCCGGCGTAGCTTTTGTTCAATCTCGCGGCGCAGCCGGCCGAGTGTTTCCGCGTCGACCAGGTCGGTCTTGTTGAGGATCACCAGATCGGCGCAGGCGAGCTGGTCGCCAAACACCTCTTCGAGCGGGTTGTCATGAGCCAGCGCCGGATCGGCGGCAGCCTGGCGCGCCACTGCGGCGCGGTCGGGAGCAAAGCTGCCGGCGGCGAGTGCGGCAGCGTCGATCACCGTCAGCACGGCATCGACGCTGGTGCGGGCGCGTATCTCGGGCCAGGCAAAGGCCTGCACCAACGGCTTTGGCAAAGCCAGCCCCGAGGTCTCGATCAGGATGTGTTCGGGCGGTACGGGGCGGTCGAGAAGCCGTGTCAGGCTCGGCAGGAAGTCGTCAGCGACCGTGCAGCACAGGCAGCCATTGGCGAGCTCGACAATGTCGTCTTCGGCGCATGTCGCATCACCGCAGCCGAGCAGCAATTCGCGGTCGATCCCGAGCTCGCCAAATTCGTTGACCACAACGGCGAGCCGCCGGCCATGCGACCGCGCCAAAAGATGGCGCACAAGACTGGTCTTGCCGGCGCCGAGAAAGCCGGTGATGACCGTCGCCGGAACCCTCCGCATGCTTCAGCGACCCACGACTTCCCCCTCTCCGCCCCAGGGGGCGGAGAGGGTCGGGGTGAGGTGGGGAATTTCGATATGCCGGCCGCTGCCCACCTCACCCTCTCGCTGCGCGGGCCCCTCCCTCTCCCCCCGGAAGGGCGGAGAGGGGTTCTTATAGCCGTTGCGTGCTCGGGTCACGGCACGCCCTTAAGCACGAGCGGGAGACCGGCGGCGACAAACACCACCCGGTCGGCGAGTGCTGCCATGTCCTGGTTGAGCCGGCCGGCTGCGTCGCGAAACCGGCGGCCGAGCGGCGTTTCGGGCACCAGCCCCATGCCGACTTCGTTTGCGACT
>DASXMC010000661.1:0-3716 GCA_036495885.1 Allostellaceae bacterium
GAACCGCACGATCACGTCATTGGGCTCGGGGATTTCATCGGCGGTGGCAATGCACGGGCCGATCGGCGCAAAGGTGTCAAAGGATTTGCCGAGCCAGCTGCCGGCCTTCCAGGTGCGCCGGCCTTCGCCGCGCGCCGACACGTCGATCAACCCGGTATAGCCGAATACCGCACTTTTCCAATTCGCCCGGCTAACCTTTTTGGCCGCCCCCTTGATAACGAGGGCCAATTCGGCTTCGTGCATAAAGATCCATGGCTCGGTGAATTCGGGTAGCACGATCGTATCGCCGGGCCCGACCACCGCTTCCGGATTTTTTAAAAACATGTTGAGCGGCCGCGCTTCGCGCTGTGCATGCTCCCAGTAATTGGCGATGCAGCACAGGATCTTGCCGGGCCGCGGCAGGGGCGGACGCAGCCGCACCCGGTCGAGCGGCAAGGCTTCGCCCTCGGCGCCGAGCTTTTCGAGCGCCGGGCGCAGCCGCTCGAACCCGTCGATCAGATTTTGCATCGTCATTTGCGGGGTGTAGCCGCGCTCGACGATGCCCTCGAGGCCGACCACCCCACGGTCGGTCAGCAACCCCGGCATCATCTCGCGCTCTCCGCCCCTCTCGAACATCACCAGCTTCATGCGCCGCCTCCCATCCGGACGCTCGAGACTATCGGGTTTGGCGCATGGCAACCATCGCATTTCTTGCCGTTGACGACAGGAAAACCGGGGCGGAGGCTGCGTGCCTGCCTACCGGAGGGTGTGCCATGGAAATTCGCCGGCTGGGGCCGCAGATCGGTGTCGAGGTGACCGGGGTCGATGTCAAAATCCTCGACCACGCGAGCTTTGCGCCGATTTATCGGGCGTGGCTCGACTACAACGTCCTGGTGGTGCGTGACCAGGATCTGACGATCCCCGATTTTGTGCGCTACAGCCGCCGTTTTGGCCCGGTCGTGCCGCACCCGTCAAAATCGACGCGACATCCTGAGCATCCCGAGATCACCATGCTGGGAATTGGCAAATTCGATGCCGAGGGCAAGTTGCGCGAGGAGATCTATCGCCGGGGTGCCGAGGGCTGGCACACCGACGGCGCCTACAACCAGACGCCGTTCAAAGCCACTCAGCTTTATGCGCTCGCGGTGCCGAGCCGCGGCGGCAACACGCTCTTCGCCAACGGCTATGCTGCTTACGAGGCGCTGCCGCAGCGGCTCAAAGAGCGTCTCGACGGCGTCATCGGCGCCTTTTCCTATGGCGGGCGCGGCAAGTCGAAGCTGCTCGATCCGGAAGACCAGGACTGGACTCCGGTCTACCATCCGGTCGTCCGCACCCTCCCGGAAACCGGTCGAAAATCCCTATATTTCGACCCCGGCAAGATCGTCTTTTTGGTTGGGGTCGAGGAGCGCGAAAGCGACGAACTCATCGCCGAGCTCAAAAAGCGCATGATCGTCGCCGACGCCGAATATCACCATGTCTGGCGCCGGGGCGACATCGTGATCTGGGACAACCGCTGCTCCTACCACAAGGCGGCGGGCGACTACCCGCCCGAGGAAGACCGCGTCCACTGGCGGGTGTCGATCAACGATTTTGGTGTCGACGCGATGGCTGCGGATTAGCCATCCACTCTCCGGCCTCGGAGCACCGAGTGACCCCGGCCCGTCGGAAGCAAATTATCGGCCTCTGATGGCTGTCTGCCCGAGCTTGCCGAGATCGTCGCCGGCATGGGCTGAGCGCGGGTAGTCATGCGCGCGCGCCGAGCGCTCCTTGGTCGCATCGAGCCGGTCAAGAACGATTGTCGTGCGCGCCGCCACCCGCATCAGATCGTTCGCGGCTTGCCGTAATCGCTCTCGCACGTCTGGCGATCCTTCGACCAGCGCTTGGTCGAAACTCGAGCGGAACAGCGCAATTGCAGCCTCGGCGCGCAGATGCAGCGCGTCGTCCAAACCAGGGAGGATCGCCGGCGGCGTGGCCCCGGTGCGGGCGGGCGCAGGGGCGGTGTCGCGGGATCCCGACAGCAGCGGCGCCGGCGGCGCGACGGCCTCGTGGGTGAGCGGCGCCGGCGACTGTGCACTCGCAGCGGGTTCGGGGCCGCGAGCGCGGACCAGCAACGGGCGTGCTGCGACCGGGCTCAACCTTTCGCTGCGCAGCGCCGCCGTCGGTGCATCCTGCGGCAGGCTCGCGGTTGCCTCCGACACTGTGCGGCCAGCGGCGCTCGACTCGGCTTGGAGTGGCCCCAGGCCAACGGCTCGGTCAGTCGCGGTGGCGCGAAATCCGTTTGGAGCCGACGTCGGCGCTGGTGAGGCGTTTGGTTGCGGTGATATTGCCGCCGGCTTTTGCTGGCTTCGTTTAAGAATATAATGAATAGCGGGTGGGGTACAGCCGTAGCTGCGCGCGATGTTGCTGATTGACTCGCCGCCTTGATAGCGTGCCGCAATGGCGTTCCACTCGCCCTGCGGAATTTTTGACATGGACACTCCTCGGCCCAAATGTGTGGGCGCCGTTTTTTTTGGCGGGCCGCTTCTCGTTCGGGATTAGGCACCGAGGCATAAACTTGGCGCGACGTGATGACGGAGCCAAAGCCTGCCTATGACCGAGAAATAGTCGCCAGGTTAACCATTTCAAGATCATCTTTTAAACAAAACACGAATTGTTGAAGGCGCGAAGGATGGTCGTTCTCAAGTGGTCATCGTGATGGGTCGAAGTCTCATCACTCTCAAATAGAATTGGCTCCGCCTTACGAGCTGCCCGTACCTCAAAATCCCTTGGCCGAAGCCGGTTACGGCACGGCGGCGTCGCGCACAGGCGATAATCACCCGGCGAGTTGCAAAATCGGTCGGATACGAAGTGCTTTTACTCTAATCTGGCGCTCGCCTGCCATCAGCAGCTAGCCTTCAGCAGCTAGCCTTCAGCAGATTGGGGACCGCCGCCATGACTTACATGTATGTCGTACAAATGGACATCCCGGCCGAGCTCGAGAGCGAATTCAATCGCATCTACGACGAGGATCATGTCCCGACGATCTTGAAAGTGCCCGGAGTGCTGTCCTGCCGCCGCTATCGCCTGGAGCATTCGACGATCGCGACCATGCCGCGCTATCTGGCGATTTACGAATGCGACAACGCGGAGGTGATCAACAGCGCAGCCTGGACCGAAGCCTCCGATCTGGGCGAATGGAAGCCCAAAATCCGCCCCCATACGACGAACCGGCAGCATTCGATTTTTCGCCAGATCGCCTGATAGCCGGCACCCGGTACCCGCTCACCGAGGCCGCATTTCAGGAGACGTCCGATGCCGCACATCTTCATGGTTCAGCTCGAAATCCCGGCCGAGCACGAGGCGGAATTCAACCGTGTGTACGACACCGAGCACTTTCCAATGCTGATGAAGGTGCCGGGCGTGCGCAGCGGTGCCCGCTATCGTCTCGAGCACTCGACGGTTGCGGGAATGGCGCGTTATTTGACGATCTACGAAATCGATACACCGGCGGTGTTAACCAGCGAGGCGTGGGAAAAGGCCGGCGCCTTTGGCGATTGGGTCTCCAAGATCCGCCCGAAGCTGACAGCGCGCCATCACAGCGTCTTTGAGTGTATCGCCTGAAAGGACAATCCGCATGATCCACGTCGTCGCCATCATCACCGCCAAACCCGGCCTGCGCGGGCAAATCCTCGAAGCCTTTCACGCCAACATGCCGGCGGTTCACGCCGAGACCGGCTGCATCGAATATGGCCCGGCCG
>DASXMC010000662.1:0-2824 GCA_036495885.1 Allostellaceae bacterium
TCGTCGTCAAGAATAGGCGCGTTAGTGATCCGCTCCCGGCTGCCGTCGAGGTCGGCCTACGGTCCAGTTGGGCTGAATCTCGTCGTCGCGAACCGCCGGAAGCGGCGCTACCTCGCCGTTGACTCGCGTGGCGGCGAAGGACCGGGATCCACCCGACCCGGTAGTTCACATGCGTCGCGCGAAGGGCGGGTTTGCGATCGGGACGAGCTATTATCTTTGCGTGAGGCTGATCAGATTCAGGGGACCTAGGCTTTTGTGGTCAGGCTCTAATTGATTAACTAAATCCGCGCCAGCACCGACTCTCTGAAGCGGCGCATTTCGGCGAGTGAGGCGTCGGCCTCGGGCCGCTCGAAATCGATATCGATCGCGCCGACCCCAAGATCGCGCAACGCGTGAAAATCGCCGATAATGTCATCGGTCCTGCCGAAGAACAGCCGGCGCTCGCCGTCCGAAGCGTTGGGCGGCACTGCCTCGCCATAGCGCTTAACGCGATAGGCCAAAGTGATGCTCGCCGCATCGCGCCCGAACTCCGCCGCATACCGGCGCAACCGCGCGATGCCGGCGCGATAGCGCGGCAATGTGTCGAGCAGGTGGCGGTTGTTGCTGCCGATCGGATACCAGGCATCGCCGAGCCGGGCGGCCCGGCGCAGCGCCGGGCCGCTTTCGCCGCCCACCCAGACCGGCGGATGCGGCTTTTGCACCGGCTTCGGCTCGAACAGCACCCGATCGAATTTGACCCAGTCTCCGCTGTGGCACGGCATGTCTTTGGTCCACAGTTCGCGAAATGCGCGGATATATTCGTCGGTGACGGTACCCCGCGCAGCAAAGGGCGTGGTGGCGACCGCGTCAAACTCGGCTTCGAGCCAGCCGGCGCCAATGCCCACTACAAGCCGGCCCCCCGACAAGACGTCGATTGTTGTCAGCATCTTGGCCGCGAGCACCGCCGGCCGATAGGGAACAACTAATACCGCCAAGACCAATCGGATGCGCGAGGTCTTGGCGGCGACAAAGGTCGCCGCCACCAGCTGATCGTGGCGCCGCTCCGGCCCCTTGGTAAAAAATTCGCCGCTTTCGGAGTAGGGATAGCCTGGCACCTTGAGATCGGGCAGCACGATATGGTCGGTCAGCGTCAGATAGTCATAGCCGAGGGTCTCGCCCTCCTGTGCGATACGGGCGATTGTGTCGGGGTCCACCATCGGACCGCTGATAGGCAGGTTGAACCCGATCTGCATATTCCTTTTCTCCGGGCCAGTTTTATCGAGATGTTGAGCGGTCTCGACATCCCTGTCGGCGGACCGCGTCCCCAAATATACCGCGCCTACAGAACCCACGGGGAGTGTTCCTCCCGCGCCGATCCGTTGACCTGACGGCGCCGGCCTTTCCGCAGCATCCTTCGGCGATGGCAAAATAGCTCAGGGCTCGGCCGGCCGCCGGCGACACCTCCAGCGCCAACCCACCGCGGCCGTCCGCGAAGGTCGGCCGGGCAGCTATCCCTGGACCGGGTGTCCCGCGCCGAGGACCGACCCCAGAAACCGTGCATCGCAGGCGCTGGATACATATGCGTGATAATGTCGTTTATCTAATGTACTAAGATCGCTATAGTGCCACCAGGAAGGAACCCCACAAATGCTCACCGGCGCCCAACAGCACGCCGCCGATCGGTTCGCCAAAAGTCTCCTGGCGCTTAACGATGATGCGTTGATCGATACGTATCATCAGACTGCGGAAGACCACAGAGCAGCTCAGGCGGAGGGCAACGACAATATCGTTAAGGCCTGCCAACAGATGCTCGCGAGCGAAAAGGCGATGCGGGATCGCTTTCCGGATTATCAAAGCCGATACAAGCTGCGCTACCCGTGAACCAGCTCGTCATCCATTCCCCGGCCTCCGTGGTCCCGGTGCTCGTCGCTGCCGCCGGCGACGGCGCCTCGAAACGCTTCCTCGAATTCTTCGCGGCCAACATTCGCAACCCGCACACGCGCCGTGCCTATGCCCGCGCTGCCGAGGAATTTCTGGCTTGGTGCGCCCAGGCCAACGTGCCGTCGATTCGGGACGTCCAGCCGGTGCACGTCGCCACCTGGATCGAGGCCGGCACGCGCGAGTTCGCCACACCCAGCGTCAAGCAGCGGCTTGCCGCGATCCGCCACCTGTTCGATTGGCTCGTCACCGGTCAGGTCGTGCCGGTTAACCCGGCCGGCTCGGTGCGCGGGCCCCGGCATGTCGTGACGTCGGGGCAAACACCAGTGCTAGATCCGGCTGAAGCGCGCGCGCTACTCGATAGCATCAATGTGTTGACGCATGCCGGTCTGCGCGATCGTGCGCTGATCGGGCTAATGGTCTATTCGTTCGCTCGGATCGGTGCCGCGCTTGGCATGGCGGTCGAGGATGTGTTTACGCAAAACCGCCGGCTGTGGGTGCGGCTGCGCGAGAAGGGCGGCAAGCGGCACGCGATGCCGTGTCACCACAACCTCGAGGAATACCTCACCGCTTATCTCGACGGTGCCGGCCTGCGCGGCGATCCTAAGGGGCCACTGTTCCGCACGATCGGCCGTGGGACTAGCCGGCTCACGCGCACGGTGCTGCCGCAGGCGAACGCCTATGCGATGATCCGCCGGCGCGCCGTGGCCGCTGGCATCGCCACCAAGCTGGGCAACCACAGTTTCCGGGCGACGGGGATTACCGCCTATCTCAAGAATGGAGGCACGCTCGAAAAGGCCGCGGCTATGGCGAACCACGCCTCGACACGCACGACGCAGCTCTACGATCGCCGGCGCGACGAGCTCAGCCTCGATGAGGTCGAGCGGATTGTGATTTGAGGCGCGCC
>DASXMC010000663.1:0-9214 GCA_036495885.1 Allostellaceae bacterium
CAAGGCGATGTTTTTATCAGCGCCAACCCGGCGGTGAACAAAAGCCTGATGGGTCCGGCGAATGGCGGGTGGGTCAGCTGGTATGTCAGCTTTGCCCAGTCTTCGCTGGTCCTCGGCTACAACCCGGCGAGCCGGTTTGCCGCCGATTTTAAATCCAAGCCGTGGTATCAGGTGTTGACGGAACCCGGTATTCGGATCGGGCGCACCGACCCCAAGCTCGACCCGAAGGGGGCGTTGACCGTGGCGCTGATGAACAAGGCCGAGACTTATTACAAGGCCCCGGGATTGGCGCAACAGGTGCTCGGCGCCCCTGACAATCCCGCCCAGGTTCTGCCCGAAGAAACATTGGTCGGCCGGCTTCAGTCGGGCCAGCTCGATGGCGGTTTCTTCTACTCGACCGAGACCGCCAGCGCGAAGATTCCCGCTGTCCAGCTGCCAGCGGAGATCGCCCCGAAAGCGGTCTATACCGCGACGATCCTGCGCGGCGCACCCAATCCACCGGGTGCGGTCGGCTTTGTCGGCTTTTTGCTCGGTCCGCAGGGCAAGACCGTGATGACCGAAAACGGGCTCGATGTTGAAAAGCCGGTGCTTGCCGGGACCATGACCGCCGTGCCGCCGCAGATCCGCGCGCTCGTTGATCAGAGCAAGTGACCCGGCGTGTCCCGGCGCTGCTGCCGTGGCTTGCCGCCTTGTTGGCGATTTATCTTGTGGCGCCCCTGGCGGCGGGCATTGAGCAGGTCTGGTTTGCCGATTGGCGCTTGGTCGACATCGCTGCCCTCGGCCGCGCCTGCGCCATCTCGCTCGGCAGCGCCACCGCGGCGACCGCGGTCATCGCACTCGGCGGCATCCCGCTGGGTTATCTGCTGGCACGGCTGCCAGGGCGCGCGACGGCAATCGTCGGTTTTCTGGTACAGCTGCCGCTCGCTCTGCCGCCGCTGACGAGCGGCATCCTGCTCCTGTTTTTGGTCGGCTATGACAGCTGGCTTGGCCGTCTGTTCGGCGGTGCGCTTACTGACTCGTTTACCGGCATCGTGCTCGCCGAAGTGTTCGTTGCGGCACCCTTTTTGATCATTGCAGCGCGATCGTCCTTCGCCGCGATGGATGCGGTGCTCGAAGGTGTCGCCGCCACTCTCGGACGCGGGCCGATCGAGACATTCTTTCGCGTCAGCCTGCCGATCGCCCGGCCGGCGATCGCTTCCGGACTGTTGCTGTCGTGGCTGCGCGCTTTTGGCGAGTTTGGCGCGACCGTGATGGTCGCTTATCATCCTTACTCGCTGCCGGTTTACACCTATGTCGCTTTTGGCGCGCAGGGCCTGCCGGCGATGCTGCCCATCCTGTTGCCGACCTTGCTACTGGCGGTATTGGCGCTGGCGCTCACCCAGACCCTTGGCCGCCAACCGCATTCCTCGGCTGCAGCGCGTTTGGCGCGATCCTCAGAAACCGCGGGCAATTCTCGTCGCGCGCCGCCCGCCAGGGTTGAGAGCAATGCGGGACTGAGTTTGAGCCTCAGAAAGCGCCTCGACAATTTCCGGCTTACCCTCGATTGGGCGCCGCCATCGCGTCGGCTGGCGATCCTCGGCCCCTCGGGCTCGGGAAAGTCGCTGACCCTGCGCCTGATCGCCGGTCTCGACCAAGCCGATCGGGCATCGATCAGCATTGGCGGAAAGGAATTGACATACCTCGCCGCCGCCGAACGGGAGGTCGCTTACGTCCCGCAGAATTACGGTCTCTTTCCGCACCTGACGACCGCCGAGCAGCTCGGCTTTCCCCGCGGCGCCGATCCCGCCGCCGCCCGGCGCTGGATCGCGCGTCTCGGTCTTGCCGGTCTCGAACAGCGCTATCCGGCCGAATTGTCGCTCGGCCAGCAGCAGCGCGTCGCATTGGCGCGAGCCTTGGTGCGCCCATCGCACCTGTTGTTGCTCGACGAACCGTTTTCCGCACTCGACGCGCCGCTGCGCGCGCGCCTGCGCTGCGAATTGCTGGATTTGCAGTGCGACATCCGGGCGACAATGATCCTCGTCACGCACGACCCCGACGAAGCGGCCCTGCTTGCCGACGAGCTTCTAGTGCTCGAGAATGGCCGGGTGTTGCAGTCTGGTCCGACCGTGGAAGTCTTTGCACGGCCTGCCGATGAAACCGTCGCGCGCTTGCTCGGGGCCGAAAAAGCGGCCGAAGGCCTGGTGATCGGCGAACATCAGATCGCGATCGGCGAGGGTATGGTCCTCGATGTGGCCGGGCCGGCTCTGCCGCTCGATCATCGAGTTGGCTGGACAGTCCCGTCGAATGGTGTCCGGATCTGCGATAGCGGACGCTACCAAGGCCGCATCGAGAGTGTTGTCCGGTTGGGGAATGGTTGCCGGGTCGAGCTTCGCCTCGGCGACGCTGACATCACGAGCTTTCAAAGCCGCTCCGACTGGGTCGACGGGCTGCCGTGCCATCTCGATATCGACCCCTACGCGGTACGCGTCTGGCCCCGGTAACCTTCGTCGGCCCTGACGGGAAATGGCGATGCGCTTAAGCTCCGTGACGCAGGGTCCCCCTGCTTGCGTGGGTGGCCGGGCCCGACCCGCGGGCCAAGCCCCGCCAAGACGAACGAGGAAGAGCAATGACGGGCTACTCGCCAAGATAGGCCTTTTCGACCTCGGGATCGCGGATCGCCTCGTCGGGTGCGCCGTCGGCGATCTTGCGGCCGGCGACGAGGACGACGAGCCGGGTCGAAAAGCTCATGACGGCGCGCATGATGTGCTCAATCAACACGATCGTAATCCCGCCCTCGTTGAGCCGGAACAATACCCGCAGGATCTCCTCGACTTCGGAGGGCGAGAGGCCGGCCATGGCCTCGTCGGCGAACAACAGGCGGGGAGCGCTCGCCACTGCGCGGGCGAGTTCGAGCTTGCGCATCTCGACCTGGGTCAGGTCCCGGGGCAGGCGGCGGGCCTTGGCGACGAGGCCAACGGCGCCGAGGAGCTCGAGCGCCTGCACCTCGATCGCCGCGGTGGAGAGGTGCGCGCCAGGCCGGGCGTTGACCGCGTATAAGAGCGGGATGCGGAGATTATCGACGAGGCTCAACGAACGAAACGGCTTGGGCAGTTGAAAGCTGCGGGCGAGGCCGCGCCGGGTGCGCTGGTGCGCCGGCATGCCATCGAGCCGATGCCCGTCAAAGGCGATGGTCCCGCTGTCGTGACGCAACGTGCCGCACAGGCAGTTGACGAGCGTGCTCTTGCCCGAGCCGTTGGGGCCGATCAGGCCGACCCGCTCCCCACGCATCACCGCGAAATCGATATTTTCGAGGGCGGTAAATCCGCCGAAGCGCTTCGCCAATCCGGCGGCGGCGAGGAGCGGTGTGGCGGCCTCGGCGGCTGCGGCCATCACCGCTCCTCGCGCGGGCGGCGCCTGGCGTTGACGAGGCCGACGATGCCGTTGGGAGCGACGATGACAAACCCGATCAGCAAAACACCGACGATCAACAGGTTCAGCGCCGACGAAATCGTCACGGTTGCCACCTGCTGGATCGTGCCGAGCAGCACGGCGCCGATGATCGGCCCGACCCAGCTCGTCATGCCGCCGATCAGCGGCATCGCCACACTGTTGACCGCGTAGGACAGATTGAAGCTCGAGGCCGGGTCGAGATAGGTCACGTAATAAGGCAGGGGCGCGCCCGCCATGCCCATCAGGGCGCCGCTCATCGTCGTCGCGATCAGCTTGAGGCGCAAGGTCGGCACTCCCGCCGCCTCGGCCGCCGCTTCGTCGTCGCGGATTGCGTTCAAGCCGAGCCCGAGCCGCGACCGCTCGATGGTGCGGGCGACTGCCACCGACAACCACACCAACAGCAGCATCAGCGAAAAAAGATATTGGATGTAGCTGCCAAAGAACGGCGCATGTTGCGGGCGAATGATGTAGATCCCGCGCGCGCCGCCGACAAAGTCCCAATTGACGATCAAGGTCTGCGCCACGATCGCCATCGCCAAGGTGGCGATCGCGAAAAAGACACCTCTGAGCCGCAGGGTCAAATAGCCCATGCCACAACCGATAATGCCGGAGGCGATGCCGCCCGCCAGCATCATGACCGGCAGCGGAACCGCGGTCAGCTTGTGCAGCACCACGGCAGAGTAGGCGCCGACCGCGAAAAAAGCGGCGGTGCCGAAATTGGTGTATCCGGTGTAGCCGCCGAGGATGTTCCACGCGGTCGCCAAGACGACGTATTGCAGCACGACATAGCCGGCAAAGAAAAAATACTCATTCTCGATCTGCCAACGGGTCAGTGCCAGCAGCGCCGCCGCGACCGCAAACGACGCCCCCCAGAACTTGCCGGTGCTCAATTTATTTACCAGCGAGGCGGTGAGACCACGAGATGACGGAATGATAACGCCATATGAGACTTGGTAATGCGGCCATGATGCTTTCGATCTCTCATTGCCTCACTGGCTCATTGTGAGAAGATCAGCGGCCGAGCAGGCCGGCGGGGCGCACCGCCAAGGTCAGCAGCAGAAACCCGAACGCCACCGCCGGCGCCCAGGACGGCCCGTAAAAGGTCGAAGTCAGGCTCTCGGCGACGCCGATCAGCACCGCCCCCGCCAGCATCCCGGGAAAGCTGGTCATTCCCCCCAGCACGCAGATTGCGAAGATCCGGCCGATATAGTCGCGGCCGATCGACGGCTCGACCGGCTGAATGATGATCAACAGGGCGCCGGCTAGCGCTGCGGTCGCGATCGAAAGCCCAAAAGCGATGCGCTTGACCCGGTTCGGATTGGCGGCCATCAGCTGCAACGCGAGGCGGTCTTGTGAAACCGCGAGGATCGCGCGCCCGATAAAGCTGCGGCCGAGAAAGATCTGCAGCACTCCGACCATCGCCAGCGCCACGGCGAACGGGACCAGCATGCGCAATGGCAGTTCGATAAAGCCGGCATGTACGCTTGGCCCGATATAGGGCGCCTCGACAAAACGATAATCGACGCCAAAAACCAGAACCAGCGCCACCTCGCCGACAAACAGCAGTCCAAAAAAGAAGGCCAACCCCTGGATCGATTCTTCGCCACGACGTTCGAACGCATAGAAATAAATCTGGTAGACCGCCATGCCGAGCACAAAGAACGCCGGCATCATCACCACCCCGACCAATATCGGATCGAGATGCAGGCTCGAATTGAGAGCGTATGCGATAAAGGATCCCAGCATAATAAAGGCGGGGTGGGCAATGTTGACGATATCGAGCATGCCGAAGGAAATCGTAACTCCGACCGTGACCGCCGCATAAAAGCCGCCGAGCAGCACGCCGGCAACCACCGCGTTGAGCGCCAGATCAAGCGAGATCATCGAGCTTCAGCCGAGGTCGGGATATCGGTAGCCACGTCACGGCGCCAAGTTCTACTCATAGCTCCCGTTCGCCCTTTTGAGCGTTAATTCTCATGCGCCGATCAAAGCAAGATCGATGCGGCATGGTAAGCGGCTCCGTCACAGGTCGAGCATCGCCGCGCCGTTGCGATGAGCCTCCAAGGCGTGTTTCGATTTCGGTATGGGATGCGCGCAAGCGTCACAAAGACCCTTGTTGGAACGAGCGTCCACAATAAGCGAGCGGTCGGGTAGAAGCTCCCTCTTTGGTGAACGATGCTTGGGGAGCTAGCGGTCAAATCGTCAAGGGCTGGGCGATTGGCGGCCGGGCGGCCATCACTCGCCGGGTAGTGTGAACTGAAAGATGGCGCCTCCTCCTGAGTTGGGGCTCGCCCACAACTGGCCGCCATGCGACTCAATGATCCGCCGACTGATCGACAGTCCCATACCGGTGCCTTGCGGTTTTGTGGTGAAGAATGCGTCGAAAATTCGCTCGGCTTGATCGCCAGGAAGCCCGATGCCCGAATCCCTCACCGTGATCAAGAGCTGATCATGCTCGGTCCTTGTCGATGCGATGATCAGCTCACCACCCGTCTCTCGCATCGCCTCGATGCCGTTGAGCATGAGGTTCATCAAAACCTGCTGCAGCTGTATGCGATCCGCCGTCGTCCGCGGAAGCGCCAAATCGAGTTCCGTGCGTATAGAAATGGCGTGCCGATCTGCCGTATCCCCCAGCAAACCCGTCATCTCCCGAAGGATTTCGTTCAGGTTGACCACTTCCCGTTCGGGCGTGCCTCGCCCATAAAGTGAGCGAACTCGGTCGATGATGCCGGCGGCGCGCGTCACTGCCGCGATCATTGCCGAGGCAGCGCCGCGTGCCTCCTTGACATCGGGCCGATCACGACCGAGCCATCGAATGCAGGCGTTGGCGGCTATGATGGCGGCGGCGATCGGCTGTCTGATTTCGTGAGCCAGCGAGGCGGTCAGTTCTCCCATCATGCTCACTCGGTTGATGTGCGCGAGATCTGCCTCGAGCTGGCGCAGCCTTTCGCGCTCTTCTTCGGCGCGTTTGCGTTCGGTAATATCCGTTATCGCGCCTACAAAGACCAAACGCTCCGGATCTTCGCCGGTCAAGCGATGAGCCGCGGCTTGAACGTATTTGACAGAATCGTCGGCCATCAACAGGCGATGATCGGCAATAAAATCACACCCCTCCTTTGCGGCATGGTCAAGGATTTGACGCAGAGGCATCCGGTCATCCGGATGAATGCGGTCGATCACCAACTGGGCGGTGGGCTTTGTTGTAGGCTCACATCCATATATTCGAAAAGCTCCATCGGACCAGTAGATTTCTCCGGTCGAAACGTTCCAGCCGAAACTGCCCGTGTGGCTCAATCGTTCCGCCTCTGCCAGATACATCTCGCTCCGGCGCAGCGCCTCCTCGGCCTTCCTGCGCTCGGCTCGTTCTCGGGCTTCGCGCAGCGCTCGCTGCACCGATGGCACGAGCCGTGACAACCGCGTCTTCAGAATGTAATCCGTGGCGCCGCTCGTCAGTGCTTCGATCGCTATCTCTTCGCCGAAGCCCGAGACAAAGATGAAAGGCAGATCAGGGCGGGCATTCAGCGCAAGCTTCAATGCGGAAAGGCCGTCGAACGAAGGAAGCTTGTAGTCGGCGAGAATCAGGTCAATTCCGCCGTCTTCAAGAGCGGCCACGAACTCGGCGCGGGTTTGGACGCGGGTTACTTCGCAGACGAAATGATCCGCTTCAAGGAGGTCTTGAATGAGCTCCGCGTCCTGGATGCTATCCTCCAGCAACAGAATGCGGAGCAGCGCCTCCTCGGCCTTCTTGCGTTCGGCTCGTTCTTCGGCCTCGCGCAACGCGCGCTGCACCGATGGCACAAGCCGTGACAACCGCGTCTTCAGAACATAATCCGCGGCCCCGCTGGTGAGTGCGTCGATCGCTATCTCTTCGCCAAAGCCCGAGACAAAGATGAAAGGCAGATCGGGGTGGGCGCTGAGCGTGAGCTTCAATGCTGAAAGGCCATCGAACGAAGGAAGTGCGTAATCGGCAAGAACCAGGTCAAATCCACCGTCTTCAAGAGCGGCCAGGAACTCGTCGCGTGTTTGGACGCGGGTTACCTCACAGACGAAATGATCCGCTTCAAGAAGCTCTTGAATCAGCTCCGCGTCCGGGATGCTGTCCTCCAGCAACAGAATGCGGAGCGGTGTCGTCATGGCGCCTTTTTCACGCTGCCCGGCGGCGGCTCGTTAATGACCGCCCAGAAAACGCCGAGTTCCTTGATGGCATTGACGAATTCGTGAAAATCGACCGGCTTCACAACATAGGCGTTCACGCCGAGCGTGTAGCTTCTCATCATGTCTTTTTCCTCGTGGGACGAGGTTAGCACCACCACCGGTATCAGCTTCAAACGCTCGTCGGACTTGATCTGCTGTAAGACTTGCAAGCCATCGACCTTTGGCAGTTTCAGGTCGAGCAGCAGGACAGCGGGGTTGTCGTTGGAGCGAGTGCTGAACTCGCCCCGGCAATAGAGGTAATCCAGGGCTTTTTCTCCGTCGCGGGCAACGACGACCTCGTTTGCCAAATTATATTCGCCCAGCGCCGTCATGGTAAGTTCCACGTCTCTCGGATCGTCCTCGACGAGTAAAATGCGTGCCAGTTCGCTCATAGCGTATTCGCGGTCCTCTCCGCCGCATCTTGTGCCTTAGGGAGTGAGAAATAGATCGTAGCACCCTGGTCGACACCTCCCTCGGCTCGGACCTCCCCGCCATGGCGGTGGATGATCCGCCGAACGGTGGCGAGCCCTATTCCAGTGCCTTCAAACTCCTCCGGGAGATGCAGGCGTTGAAACACCCCGAACAGTTTATCGACATACTGCATGTCAAAGCCGGCGCCATTATCCCTGACGAACACCTCGACTTCGTGTTCCCGATCGACACAGCCGATCTCGATTTCGGCTGGGGCGCGCATGCGGGTAAATTTGACCGCGTTGGAGAGAAGATTGAAAATCACCAGCCTCAGCATCGAACGATCGCCGTAACAGACCGGAAGAGGATCGATCTTCCACACAATGTCTCGGCCCCCGGTGTCCTGCCCGATCTCCGCGACGACCTCCTTGACGAGCGGGTCCAGGCTCACCAGCGTCTCTTTGGACTCGGTCCGGCCGATCCTGGAAAACGCGAGCAGATCGTCGATCAGGTTACCCATTCTTTTTGCTGATTCGAGAATTGTCTGCATGAACCGGCGACTCTTGTCGTCGAGCAACGAAGACGCCTGCTTCTGCAGCAGCTCCGAATATCCGACCACATGGCGAAGCGGCGCGCGAAGGTCATGGGAGACGGAATAGGCAAACGATTCTAATTCGTTGTTGCTGGTTTCGAGGTCCCTAGCCCGCTTGGCGAGCTCTTGATTGAGTTTACGAATTTCGATTTCTCGGCGCTTGCGCTGTTCGACCTCGGCCTGAAGGTGGTCGCGAGCGTCGCGAAGAGCGTTCTCGATCCGGCGTCGAACAGCCACAAACCAGGCGATGATCGCCGCCGAGGCCGTGAAAATACAAAAGTATGGTAGATCTCGGGTGGAAACTGCGAAGGAGTAAAGGGGCTCGGTGAAGAAGTAATTGAAGCAGACCGCAGACAGCACCACCGCCAGCGCGGAAGGCCCAACCCCCGCGTACCATGTGGTCACGACGATGGCCAAGCCGAAAAGCGGCAATTCTACGTCCCGGAAGCTGTAGTACTGGAATGCGAGCGCCGCCCCAAGCGCAACTGCGACGCAGACGACTGAAAAGCCATAGCGGATCGGCGAGCGGCCCCTGTACAATTCCAGGTTCCAGCGCGCCAAGCTTCGCCTCACCGCCACGCCCGTGGG
>DASXMC010000664.1:0-3908 GCA_036495885.1 Allostellaceae bacterium
GCTATCAGCGCTACGCCGCCCAGGGCGGCGACTACGGCGCCTCGATCTCGGCCCGCCTCGGCCACGCTCACTCCCGCAACCTGATCGGCATCCACGTCAATCTGCTGGCAGTCCCACGCGACCCCCAGTCGTCTCCCAACCCCACCGAGGACGAGCGCCGGTACTACGAGGAGTTGGCCACCTGGCTGCGGGAGGAAACCGGCTACCAATGGATCCAGGGTACGAAGCCGCAGACGCTGGCCTACGCGCTCATCGACTCCCCCGCCGGTCTTGCGGCCTGGATCGCCGAAAAGTTCCGCAACTGGTCGGATTGCGGCGGCGACATTCATTCGGCGATCAACCGCGACCGCATGCTCGGCGACATCTGCCTCTACTGGTTTACCGGCGCCATAGGCTCCTCGTTCTGGCCCTACTACGCCCGGATGCACGGCCCGTTGCAAATCCCGACCGGCGGGACCGTGGACGTGCCGATGGGCTATGCCGCCTTTCCCAAGGAGATCATCCGCCCGCCCCGATCGGTGGCGAGCCGGATGTTCACCAACATCCAGCGCTGGACCGAAATGCCCAAAGGCGGCCACTTCGCGGCGATGGAGCAGCCGGAGGCGCTGGCCGGGGAAATCCAGACCTTCTTCCGCCCCCTACGCTGATCGCGCCAGTTCGAGGGCGGGTGTAACCCCCTATTCGCCTCGATGCGGACATCTGGCGTCGATCCCTCCTGCCCTGTCCCACGGTTCAGCAAGCGGCCGGCGCCGGGAAATGCTTTACTTTGATCAGGTCGGATCGTTGCTCTGCCTGCCACAGATCATATTGCAGTTGCAGTTGCAGCCAGCTTTCCGGCGAACGTCCGAACGCCTTGGACAGCCGAATTGCCATGTCGGGGGAAATCCCCGCATGACCGTTGAGTAATGCCGAGAGTGTGCGGCGAGAGACGCCGAGGCCCTCGGCAGCGGCCGTCACCGTCAGCTGCAAGGGATCGAGGCACAGCTCCTTGATGACCTCGCCGGGATGCGGCGGGTTGTGCATGCGTGACATTGGTTCTCACCTCCTACCGGCTCAGTGGTAATCGACCAAATCGACATTGGTGACGTGCTCACCTTCAAATTCGAAGATCACGCGCCAGTTGCCGGAGATCGAAACCGCCCATTGGCCCGCGCGGTCGCCACGAAGGGGATGCAGCCGGGCGCCGGGCAGCGCCATGTCCGATGGCACCGAAGCGGTTGCAAGAGCCGCCAGCACCGTGCGCAGCCGTTTTACGTGCTGGGCGGAAACCCCACTTGTGTCGCCCCTTGAATACAGCCGCTCCAGCCCCCGATGGCGAAAGCGCAGGATCATAGTGAGAAGTGTAACTTCTCGGATTACACGGGTCAAGGTCGTAAATAATGGTCGCAAAAGGGCGCAAATCACGGTCGCGAAAGGAAAGGATTTCGCGACCCGCCCGGAGCCGTGCCGGTTGACCGGGTTACCTGTCGCGCAAATCAGCCTCGAAACTGATCCGGCCGCATGTCGCAGAAATCAATCCTTTGCTTGAAAAGCGAGGGCTTTTCTGTTGCTCAAGATTAGGTGCGGAGGCTTGGTGCGAGCGAGGCCCGCGCGGCCTTGTTCTTTCGCCTCAGAAGCCGTGGGGGGCGAAGAAGCGGTTTTCGGGGCGGGGGAGGCCGAGGTTTTCGCGCAAAGTCGCGCCTTCGTATTCGCGGCGGAAGAGCCCGCGGCGCTGCAATTCCGGCACCACCCGATCGACAAAATCGTCGAGACCGCCCGGCACATACGGGAACATGATGTTGAAGCCGTCGCAGGCGCGGCTTTCGAGCCATTCCTCCATCTGGTCGGCGATCATCGCCGGAGTGCCGACCAAGGCGAGCCCGCCATAGCTGCCGGCGATCCGTGCCAGCTCGCGCACCGTCAAATTGTCGCGGCGCGCCCGGGCGATAACCCTCTCCCGGCCGCTCTTGCTGGCGTTGGTTTCGGGAATGTCGGGCAATGGCCCGTCGAGATCGAATTGCGACGCATCGCAGCCGAGGGCGATCGACAGTGACGCGATCCCGCTGTCGGGATGGACGAGGCTGTCGAGGAGGGCCCGCTTGTCGCGCGCCTCGGGGGCGGTGTCGCCGACCACGGCCAATGCTCCGGGCATGATCTTGATATGCTCGTGATCGCGGCCGAGCCGCACCATGCGCCCCTTGACATCGGCATAGAAAGCCTGCGCATCGGCGAGATTGCCGCCACTCGCAAAGATCACTTCGGCGGTTTCGGCGGCAAGCTGGCGCCCGGCGTCGGAGGCGCCCGCCTGGACGATGACCGGCCAGCCCTGGATCGGCCGCGCGATGTTCAACGGGCCGCGCACCGACAAAAACTCGCCCTCGTGGTCGAGCACATGCAGCCGCTCGGGATCAAAATAGAGGCCGGCCTCGACATCGCGGATAAAGGCGTCGTCGGCCCAGCTGTCCCACAATCCGGTGACGACATCGAAAAATTCGCGCGCGCGGCGGTAGCGCTCGCCATGCTCCATCGCCTCGGTCATGCCGAAATTGAGTGCGGCGTCGGGGTTCGAGGTGGTTACCAAATTCCACCCGGCGCGCCCGCCGCTCAAATGGTCGAGCGAGGCAAACCGGCGGGCGATCAAATAGGGCGGCTCGAAAGTCGTGGACGCGGTCGCGATCAGCCCCAAATGCCGGGTCACCATCGCCAGCGCCGGCAGCAGGGTCAGCGGGTCGAACGAGGTGACGGTGGCGCTGCGCTTCAACGCCGCCATTGGCATGTTCAAGACCGACAGATGATCGGCCATAAACCAGGCGTCAAAGCGGCCGCGCTCCAAGGTCTGCGCAAAGCGGACAAGGTGCTGCAGATTGAAATTAGCGTCGGGATAAGCGCCGGGATAGCGCCACCAGGCCGTGTGAATGCCGACCGGGCGCATAAACGCGCCGAGATGCAATTGCCGCGCTGCCGTCATCGCCGTCCCCTCGCATCAAATCGTGGCTGCGATGATACCTGCGCCCGCCGCATGACCGCGAGCGGATACTGCGGAGTTGATACCCGGGCCGTGAGGAGGCGTGCCCCCGCACCTCATCGCATAAGCGGCGGGCATTGAAATCTTTGTAGAACGCCGCCAATCAGATCAATGCCCGCCCGCCACAACTCGCTACCCTTCTCCTTCGCCTCCTTCAATCCTCGTCGGGATCTCACACACTGTGCTCGTGGCGTTCGACACGTACTTCGACCGGATGCGACGCGATGCCGTTGGCGATGGCGACTAGACGGTATTCGCCGCGTGGCAAATGCTCCGGCACCTTGAAATGGGTCTGATGGACCGCGTCCCCGGTGGCGACGCCCATGGTCGAGTGGTCGAAAGTCCGGCAGTATACCTCCCCGACGTCGGGCCGGCCCCGCAGGCGCACCATCGGGTAGTTGGTCGCCATTTGCTGGTCGTCACCGTAGGCGCAGGCCTGCGATAGGCCGTTCAATTGCCGACCGTGCAAACGGTAAACCTCACCCGGATGCAATTCCCTGGGGACGTGGGTTATGTGCGGCCTCCAGGTGGGCAAAGGCTCCCCGGAGGAAGTGTAGATCTCCAGATCGTTCGTGGAGGTGGAGAGCATGACCTGACCGGTCGGCAACAAGAGCAGGCGGCAGTTGAACGTGAAGGCGGCCGCGGCACTGGCGGGGCCCGGCGCCGGAGTTAGGGCAAGGGTGGTAGGGTCGAACTCGAAGAACTCAGACGGAGACGCAAAGCCCGCGTCCGGTCCAGCGAGCACGATCGGGCCGACGACGCACAGCACATTGCCGTTCGGCAGCAAGCAGGCCGGCGCGTCGACTGCGGCCATCAGGTTGCCGTTAGCGTCCGCCGGAAAGTCAGGGCCGGGTGCCCAGGTTCCGGGATCGGTCGGTACGGTAGTCGGCGGCGTGTAGAGTGC
>DASXMC010000665.1:0-6837 GCA_036495885.1 Allostellaceae bacterium
TCGGCAAGTTCCGGCTCGACCTCGCGCCGGGGCTGCTCGACCGGACGCGTCGACAGCCGGAAATAGACGCTCTCGCCATCCTCGCGCTGGATCTCGGCAAAGGCCCAGCGCAGCAGGACCGCCAGCTCGTCGGCATAGGCCGGCTCGAAACTTGCTAATCCCGGTTGTCCGATCCCGATCAGCGGCTCGCCGATCGACTGATGCGCGCCGCCCTCGGGCGCCAGCGTGATCCCGGATGGCGTTGCCACCAGAATGAACCGTGCACCCTGGTAGCAGGCATAGTTCAGCGCATCGAGCCCACGTTTGATAAACGGATCGTACAATGTCCCGATCGGCAACAGCCGGCTGCCGAACAGCGGCCCCGACAGCCCGAGAGCAGCAAGCAGCAGGAAGAGGTTGCTTTCGGCGATGCCGAGCTCGACGTGCTGGCCGCGTGGCGACATCCCCCAGCGCTGTGCCGAGACGACATTCTCTTCGCGAAACGTATCGGCACGCTCGCTGCGGTCAAAGATGCCGCGACGGTTGACCCACGGCCCAAGATTAGTCGACACCGTCACATCGGGCGAGGCCGTCACAATGCTCCGAGCGAGCGCGCTGTCGCTCGCGGCGATGTCGCCGAGCAGCCGGCCAAACGCTTCCTGTGTCGATTGGCGCGCGCCGCGCGGTGCCGAGAGGACGGGCGGCACCGGCACAGCTTGAGCCGGCCGCTGCGCCACCGGCAAGCGCGCCAGCGGCACGGTGTCGAGAAAGGCATTCAAGCGCTCGGACGGGATGTCGAGACCGGCAAAACGGTCCCATTCGGCACCGTCGTCGATCCCCATGCTGCGCCGGAAGACAGCCATCTGGTCGCGGTTCATCAGCCCCGCATGGTTGTCCTTGTGACCCGCAAACGGCAGCCCGAAGCCCTTTATGGTGTAGGCGATAAAACAAGTTGGCCGGTCATCGGCGATAGCGTGAAAGGCATCCAGAACCGAGGCGAGGTCATGGCCGCCGAGATTGGTCATCAGCTGGTGCAGCGCCTCGTCATCATGATCGTCGAGGATCGCGCGGATCCCGGGACAGCGATTGAGATCGCGCTGCAAATGCTCGCGCCAGCCCGCACCTCCCTTGTAAACCAGCGCCGAATAGAGCGAGTTGGGGCAGGCGTCGATCCACTCGCGTAGATGATGGCCGTCAGGCCGGGAAAACGCCGCCTCCAGCAAGCGGCCGTATTTCAAGGTGACGACGCGCCAGCCCATCATTTCGAACATCGCGTCGATGCGGCCGAAGAGCCGGTCGGAAACAACCGCGTCAAGGCTCTGGCGGTTGTAGTCGATGACCCACCACAAATTGCGGACATCGTGCTTCCAGCCTTCGAGCAAGGCTTCGAAGATGTTGCCCTCGTCGAGTTCGGCATCGCCCGCGAGTGCTATCATCCGGCCCGGCGGCTCGTCGCTCGGCATCAGGTTCTTCAATCGCAGGTAATCCTGTACGATCGAGCTGAACAAGGTCATGCCGACGCCAAGCCCGACCGAGCCGGTCGAGAAATCGACGATAGCGCCGTCCTTGGTCCGCGACGGGTAGGATTGCGCGCCGCCGAAAGCGCGAAACCGTTCGAGCTTGTCCCGCGTCTGTCGCCCGAGCAGATATTGGATTGCGTGAAAAATTGGCGATGCGTGCGGCTTGACCGCGACCCTGTCCTGCGACCGCAGCACATCGAAATAAAGTGCGGTCATCAGGGTTGCGAGCGATGCGCTCGACGCCTGATGGCCGCCGACTTTGAGCCCGTCGCGGTTGGCTCGCAGATGGTTGGCGTTGTGGATCATCCAAGTCGACAGCCACAGCACCTTGCGTTCGAGCGCGCGCAAACAGGCGAGCCTGTCGACATCCACCGGCTGCAGACCGGTAGGCGCGCTCTCCAGGACCTGCGACATCTCAAACTCCGGCGTCTGCCATTCGCTCGCGATCATATATCCGATGGCCGCTATCGGATGACCGTGAATTTTTCAGCGTATTGCTCTGGAGCTTGCGTGCACGAATATTCGCGGTTTCCGGCCTCGTGAAGTGACGGGATTGCGGAATGACTCGCGGCAAGTTAGCGCGCTGTACCCGCGCCGGGAATGACCGGTGTTGTTGAATTTATTTCAGCGGCCTCGTTGAGGCGATTGGCGCGCAGTACGCGAGCGCCGAGGTCTCAGAAAGTTCGTTCGCATTTGTCACTCCCGCTGCCACCGAATGATCCGGAACTCTCAAACGGGCGCGATCCCCGTTCCCGACCCTGCTGCCGGGTTGGTTGGCGTCCCCAAGGGGATTCGAACCCCTGTTACCGCCGTGAAAGGGCGATGTCCTAGGCCTCTAGACGATGGGGACGCGGGCGCCACAGCGGCTTCGGTCTAAAGTGGCGGGGGCGAGAAATCAACTGCGTCTCACCGCACCTGCCGACTTGCGGCATCGGCGCGCTGGGTTGTACAGCACTACCGGGTTGAGCACTACTGGGGTAAAGCACCTTTCGCGATCGGCCGAATTTATCGGCGTCGTGTGCGAGCCGCGGCCGGCGAAAATATCAACACGCTGCCGATATCGAGGCTGATCGACTATCTTGGCGCGGTTAACGGCGGCATGAGGAGATCCGGCGATGTTGGCCGCGGCAGGGGCGCACTGGCACGCTCCAGATCTGGTTCCGCTCCGCCCATGAGCGGTCCGGCTGCCATCCGCGTCGGCATTGGCGGCTGGGTGTTCCCACCCTGGCGCGGCGCGTTTTACCCTCGAGGTCTGCCCCAGGCAAAAGAACTCGGCCATGCCAGCCGCCAAGTAACCGCGATCGAGATCAACGGCACGTTCTATGGCAGGCAAAAACCGGAGAGCTTCCGGCGCTGGCATGACGAGACCCCAGACGATTTTGTCTTTTCCGTGAAAGGTCCCCGTTTTGTGACCCATCGGCGCGAGCTGGCCACCGCCGGGCCGTCGATCGAATTGTTTATGGCGAGCGGCATCTTCGAACTGCGCGGCAAGCTCGGCCCGATCCTGTGGCAATTCGCCCCTTTCTTGCGTTTCGACGAGACTGGTTTTGACGATTTCCTCGCACTCTTGCCGCACGAGATCGAAGGGCGCCCGCTGCGACACGTGGTCGAAGTGCGCCATTCGAGCTTTGCCGCACCCGCATTCGCCGCATTGCTGCAGCGCCACCGGGTCGCGGTCGCCTTGGTCGACGACGAGAAATATCCGGCGCTCGACGCCGTCACCGCGGACTTTGTCTATGCTCGGCTGCGGCGTTCGTCGCTCGACGAGCCCGCCGGCTATCCGCCTCAAGCGCTCGATGCGTGGGCCGGCCGGGCTCGCGGTTGGGCGGAAGCCGGTCTCGACAGCTTCGTCTACTTCATCGATGGCGCCAAAATACGCGCACCGGCTGCCGCCGGCGCACTGTTGGAGCGGCTCGCGGCGGCAGATTAGTCGCAGGCTCGGCTCATCGCGGCGCCGAGAAGCTCGATGTCGAGCACCGGTTCGGCGCCGACAAAAATGCACTTGCGATCCTCGGCGGTGCCTCCGATCGGATGGATTTCGCTCATTGGAGCCCCGTCCCGGTCAGGATCGACTTGAGCTTGGCGACAGCACTCGCGGGGCTGGTCAACACCGGCCGGCCGAGCTTTGCATTCGCCGCGGCGGCGGCTCGCGAAGTCGAGAAATGCGCCAGCAATACCGCATCGTGATCGCCAAAGCGGGGTGCTGCCTCCGCGACCACCCGGTCATGGGCAGCGGTGTCGCCGGCCTTCAGCGCCGCCATCGCCCCCGGGACACAATAGGTTTCGATCGTCGCCGGGGAATGCCGCATCGCTGCCATTTGCCGAAATTCTTCTTCCATGGATTTGACGCTCGGCGCAAAGGTGGCGAGCATGCCGATGCGCCGGCCCGCCGTCAGCGCCGCTTCGAACATCGCCTCGTTAGGCTTCAGCACCGGCACCGGAAGGCGTTCCGCCGCCTCAATTGCCGGACCAAACGCCGAACAGGTAAAGAGGATGCCGGCAGCGCCAGTCGCGTGCCCGTATTCCGCCAGTGCGATAATCCGCCGGGTCATCGCCGCGGTCAGCGTCTGGTCGCGTTCGCGATCAACGCTGAGCGAGTCGTCGAGGATGTTGACGCATTCGGCTTCGGGCCAAAGCTCGCCGAATGCCGCTTTGACCGGTGCGACCGCAACCGCAACGGCGTGGATCAGGGCGATACGGATCGTCATATTGCCTTGCTGCATCTCAAAAAAGAATTGCCCAGCCGAGCCGCCGCGACCGCGCCGCAAAATCCGGTCAACCCATATCGGCATCGGCGACAATAGCGGATGTCCGATGGACCTCACCTCGTTTATGGCCAAAATCTGATGTGCATTGACACACGCCAATTGCGCCGTGACCCGCGGGGATAGCGGTTCGCACGCCCTCGGCCTGACTCTGGCGCCGGGACCTCATTTATGGTCTAGCAAATCGGTTGGGCTTAACTTCAGGAGTTGACAAGCGCTATGCATGCGCGAGCTGAGAGCGGGTCCTAACGGCCCAAGAGGCGTGATCATCAGGACGGCCACCAGCAGATTTGCCGGGTTTCGGGCGGGGGCGTTCGCGTTTCTCAATGAATTGCGCGACAACAACGACCCGGCCTGGTTCAAGCCGCGCAAGGCGCTCTACGAGGCTGAAGTGTTGGGGCCATTGCGCCATCTGATTGTCGCGGTCAGCGAGGCGCTGCATCGGGCCGGCTTGCCGTTGGTCGGCGATCCGAAGCGCGGCATCTTCCGGATCTATCGCGACGTGCGCTTTTCGCCCGACAAGCGACTCTACAAGACCCATGCCGGGGCGGTGCTGACGCGGTCCGGAGACAAACGAAACCCAGGATTGCTTTACCTGCACGTGGCACCGGGTGAATCGATGGTGGCGGCCGGTTTTTGGCATCCCGAACCCATTCTCCTTGCCAAGCTGCGGCGAGCCATTCTCGCAGATGATCAAGCGTTCCTGGAGATGGCAGAGCGGTTCGAGAGGGCCGGCCACCCGATCTCGACCGATCAGCAGCTGACCCGTCCGGCTCGCGGCTTCGAAGCCGCCAAGGATACGCCGGTGGCGGGATACGTTTGCTGGAAATCGTTTACAGCGCACGCCCAGCTGAGCGACGCGGAGATGCAGTCACCCGCCGTCGTCGATCGCATCGTCGGCTTTGCCCTTTCAGTCATGCCGTTGCTCGAATGGGGCTGGGCGGCAATCGACGACGAGATGACAGCACCTCTAACGATCCGCGCGCCGGCCCGGCCGCTAGCAAAGCCCGATTTCTGATTTTCTGCGACGAAGCGCGAAGGTGCAGTGCCCGCGGCTGAAAAGCCGGATCAGGATCAACTCAACGGCGCAGGACCATTAGCTTTTTGATCTCGGCGATGGCTTTTGCCGGGTTCAACCCCTTGGGGCAGGTGCGGGTGCAGTTCATGATCGTGTGGCAGCGGTAGAGCCGGAACGGGTCTTCGAGCTCGTCAAGCCGCTCGCCCGTGGCTTCGTCGCGGCTGTCAGCGATCCAGCGATAGGCCTGCAGCAGCACCGCCGGTCCGAGATAGCGCTCGCCGCTCCACCAATAGCTCGGGCATGCGGTCGTGCAGCAGAAGCATAAAATGCATTCCCACAGCCCGTCGAGCCGTTCGCGCTCCTCGACCGACTGCGGAAATTCGTGGTCAGGCGGCGGTGCGGTCGCGGTTTTGAGCCACGGCTCGACCGATTGGTATTGCGCATAGATATGCGTCAGATCGGGAACCAGGTCCTTTACCACCGGCATGTGCGGCAGCGGATAGATGTGCACCGGGCCGCGGATGTCCTCGATCGCCTTCACGCAGGCCAGCGTGTTGACCCCGTCGATGTTCATGGCACAGGAGCCACAGATGCCTTCACGGCACGAGCGGCGAAAAGTCAGGGTCGTGTCGATCTCGTTCTTGATCTTGATCAGCGCATCGAGAACCATCGGCCCGCATTGGTCGAGATCGAGCGCAAAGCTGTCGATCACCGGATTTTTCCCGTCGTCGGGGTTCCAGCGATAGATCCTGAAGTCGCGCACCCGCTTCGCGCCGGGCAGGGCGGCGACGGTCTTTCCGGGGCCGGGCCTGGAGTTGGCGGGCAGAGTGAATTCAGCCATCGGGGTTCTCATAAGGGCCTCTCACCCAACCCTCTCCCCGCGTGCGGGGAGCGGGAGGGTGAGGGGCGGCCGGCTCTGGTACTCTACAGGTTTGCGAACTGTCGCCCGAAACTTGGCCGGTCAATAAACCCGAACTTTGGGCGGAAACGACTGCACTTCGTTCGACAGCGTATTCAGATGCACCGGGCGATCGCCGAGGCTGACGCGGCCGTCGCCGTCGAGCCAAGCGAGCGTGTGCCTGAGCCAGTTCACGTCGTCACGCGCGGGGAAATCCTGGCGCGCATGCGCGCCGCGGCTCTCCGTGCGATTTTCGGCCGAGTGAAGCGTGACCACCGCCTGCTCCAGCAGGTTCTCGAGTTCGAGCGCCTCGGCGAGGTCGCTGTTCCAGATCATCGAACGGTCGGAGATGCCGAGATCGGCGTAGCTTTTCGCCACGTCGTCGATCTTGCCGACACCCTCCTGCAACACCGCGGCAGTGCGGAATACGGCGCAGTTGTTCTGCATCGTGCGCTGCATGTCGATGCGGATCTCGCTGGTTTTGCGCGGGCCCTTGGCATGCCGCACCGCGTCGACCCGGGCGATCGCCTCCTCGCCGGCGTCGCGCGACAGCGGCCTTTGCGGCATTCCGGAGCTGATCAGCTCGGCGGCGCGGTGCGCCGCGGCACGGCCGAAGACGACGATGTCGAGGAGCGAGTTGCAGCCGAGCCGGTTGGC
>DASXMC010000666.1:0-2413 GCA_036495885.1 Allostellaceae bacterium
CGCGGAAACCCGTTGGCCACCCCGCCGAGCGAGGAGATGATCGAGCGCAATGCCCGGTCGTTCATGTCGATGGCGCGGCGCCAACTAACTCGCCGCGGATCGAGGCGCGGGTCGAGGCCGTAATAGACGTGGTTGTCGACCATCGTCGCGAGCAGGTTGTTGGCCGCACCAATCGCGTGCAAATCCCCGGTGAAGTGAAGATTAATGTCCTCCATCGGCACGACCTGGGCGTAGCCGCCGCCGGCAGCCCCGCCCTTGACGCCAAAGCACGGGCCGAGGCTCGCCTCACGCAAGCACAGCATCGCCTTTTTGCCGATCAGGTTCAGCGCGTCGCCGAGCCCGACCGTCGTCGTCGTCTTGCCTTCGCCGGCCGGGGTCGGGGTGATCGCGGTGACAAGGATCAGCTTGGCATGCGGCCGGGCGGGGAGCGAGCGGATGTAGTCGAGCGAAACCTTGGCTTTGTATTTGCCGTAGGGCTCGAGGGAACTCTCCGGGATACCGAGCTTTTCTGCCGCCACGGCACCGATCGGGCGCATTTCGGCTTCCTGCGCTATCTCGATATTCGATTTTGGATTTCTGTGTTGGTCTTCTCCGCGCGCCACCACGATTCTCCCTCGCTGGACTGGCGCCGGTCTTAGCCCCTTCGGCCGCCCGGGCGCAACCGTTTGGGCCGATGCAAACCTCGACGACAGCACGGAATTGCGATTACGAGCAGGTAGCGGCCGGCCCCGGCAGGTCTTTTATCGCGCGCTCATGATCGCCTGCTCAGAGCGAGTGGTGCCGGCATGCCGGCACGGCGGCGCCTCTCACCGCGCTCCGAGATCGGCCATGGTCGGCAGATACGCTTTGGCCACATCGGGCGACATCGGCAGCACGGCAAAGCTGTAGCCGCCGACCGGCGAGCCCAGCTCCCAATTGCCGACGGCGATAATCTGGACATAGGTTTCCGTGCTCGGATCGAGGTGCAGAATGTCGTGTTGACCGGCATAGGTCGCCCCCCCAACAGCTTGCGCCGAAAGCCGATAACGCCCCGGAGCGAAATCGTGGTAGAAGGCGGTGCCCTGCTGGATCGTAACGAGCGGTGTCCGATCGACGTAAACTATTGGTTGCGAGGCATAGATATTGCCCCCGGCCGGGTCGGTCTGGCGCAGGAACCACACCCGCGCCACCCCTGAGGCGGGCGCCGGCGCCGCCGGGTGCGGCGTGTCGGGGCCGGTGGCGCAGCCCGCGAGCAGCAGCGCTGCCAGTACCGCCGCAAACCAGCCATGGTTCGGGATCGCTGAGTACGCGCGCATGATGGCCCTCCCTGTCGCCCCGCGGGGATAGCGCCCCGGGGCCGCTTTTGCCGTGGGGTTTTACACCCCACTGGTATTGGCGCGAGTTTAATCCCGCCTCGGCCGAGGTAAAGAGATTGCCGGCGAAATGGCGGAATGGCCGGTCGGCGGCGCCGGCCGCCGGGTCGGAGGACCTATTGCGGCAGATTACTGCCGGCGGCTTGATAGACCGCGCTGGTCGGGGCTACCGCCACGTTTGTCGGCGACGCGGCGACCGGCTCGACCGCGACGGCGGCGGTCCCTGCGTGGATCATGCCGAGCTCGGCTGCGGCGCGCGGCGACAAATCGATGATGGAGCGGCGAGTGTACGGGCCGCGGTCGTTGATGCGAACGATGACCGAGCGCCCGGTGTCGAGACTGATCACTTTGGCGCAAGAGCCGAGCGGCAATGTGCGATGGGCCGCAGTCGGGGTTTCGGTGTCGAGCCGTTCGCCGCTCGAGGTGCGGTTGCCAACGAGATCGTACCATGTCGCCTGACCGATTTGCTCGTAGCCTGTCGTCTGTGTCCCGTCCCAGCCGGAGCTGCCGTCATCGCCGTCTGCCCCACTGTCTCGGTAGTCGTAATGTGATCGGCCGCCGCGATGAAAAGCGAATCGGGCCGGCCATCGAAAGGCCGCCGACCGGTGCACGGCGCGGCCTCGCCCGGAGCGTTTCGCCGAGTTGACGGGCTCGGCTTTGTAGAAGGCGCTGGCCTGCTCGGCGGAGCTTTTTTCCGGCGATTCCGCCATCGCACTCGCCGAAGCCATTAATAACGCAAGGGAAATGCCAATCGTCTGGCGCAACGGCATCCGATCGCGGCTCCTTCTGGTTGGGGCATTCCTCGACCGTTTGGCACAAGCGGGCCCGCCGCCAATGCCGCCGGTATTGGTATGGGATCGAGAATGCAGACTGACGTCGTCCCGGATTATTAACGCTTTTCCGGGTAGGACAGGTAAGAACATGGCAAGCTAAACAGGGCAAATCAGCCTTGTCAACCCGCGTTTCGATTGCCACTTTTTGGTCATTTTTCACGATCAGCTGCGGTTCAGCTGGCCGTTATCGCAGCCGCCCCCTTCTATTTCTCAATATCTCCGTTTTTA
>DASXMC010000667.1:0-4900 GCA_036495885.1 Allostellaceae bacterium
TACTGCTCGACGGTCTCGCCGGCCGCTGCGATGCGGCGCTGATGGAACGGCGTGAAGATCGGGCCAGGGCCGACGGCGTTCACACGAATGCCGTCCGGCGAGTGGTCGGCGGCGAGCGCCCGCGTCAAGCCCGCTACCGCGGCCTTGGTGGTGTCGTACTGCAAGTTGCCGCCGCCGGCTACGACGGAACGCACCGAGGCGACGTTAACGATGGCGCCGCCCTTGTTGGGGCGCATCAGCGGAACCGCCGCCTTGGCACAGAAGACGTAGCTCATCACGTTGACGTCGAGGATCTCTTTCCAGCTCGCTGCGCTCGCCTCGTCGACCTTCTCGTATTTGCGGATGCCGGCATTGTTGATGAGGATGTCGAGGCGCCCGAACTTTTGCGCGGTACCGTTGACGAAGGCAAGGCATGCGGCCTCGGTACCAACGTCAGCCTGCGTGAAGGCGACCTTGGCGCCGGCGGTCTCGAGTTCGGCCGCCACGCGCTGGCCGCGCTCGCCGTCCCGATCGCAGAATGCCACGCTCGCGCCCTCGGCAACGAAACGCCTGACCGTCGCCTCGCCGATCCCCGATGCTCCACCCGTCACCGCTGCAACCTTGCTGTCGAGCCTTCCCATGTTCGCCACCCTTCACTGCATTGCGAAACCGCATCCACGATACGTCGCATCCACCCGGCGGGCACCGCCTTGTTGGCCCGGCCTGGGTGTCCGACCTCAACAGGCTGCGGAAGCTTCAGGCGTCCGCTTTCGCGACCTTTCGATGGGCTGACGCGCTCCGACTTGGGTCGAATTGAGCCGCTCCCGCTGGCGTGGTCGTGTGACCGCTTGGCGCGGAGCGGTCAACCCGGGTGTGGAGTCAAGGCAGTCATTAAGGAGGTCATGCGGGTTGGTTATCCGGGCCGATCGAGCCACCCGCTGCGCGCAGTTAACCCAGCTTTTTCAGCGCTTCTGCGAGCGCCTCTGGCCGTTCGATCGTCACCATATGCCCCGCCTCCGGGATGCGGATCAGTTCGGCGTCGGCAACAGCGTCGCGAAAGGCCTCGCCATGGGCCAAGGGGATCATCCGGTCCTGCTCGTCCCAGATGATGACCGTCTTGGCGCGTATGCGGTAGAGGCGCTCGGTGAGGCCGAGATCGGGAACCGGGAACAGCAATTTGCTTGCCATCGTCAACTGGCGCGCGCGCCAGTGCCGCAGCCGGAGGATTGCTATTACTACGCAGCGAAGCGCTCTACCGCGATCGCTCCCAATTCCGCCGCATCATCGTGACCCTTATCCTGCCGGCCCTTCCGATCGAAAAGTGCCGGGTGAGAGAATCGACCAAGTATAATTAGCTTTAGGAAATCTAGGGTCAACATCAATCACGGTGAAATTACGCCCATTGTAGCTTATAATGAGATATCGCTGGCCTACATTGATCGGGGCGCGAACCCCTCGAACCTGATCTCGGTGACGAGCACAAGGCCGTCCCGGCATAATCAGGAATCCTCCGGCACTGCCGAGGCGCGAGAACGGTGGGAAATCGGGGAATGCGACGCTTAAGGCAATCGACGATCTGCATGGGAACTTCTTGCGAGCAAAGCCAGAAGAAAATAAGTACTCGTTTGTAAGTATTTTCGGCCAAGGCGAGGCCGTCATAGCTACGCCTCATGCGCAGTTGTTGTGAAAAATTGCGGTGATAAAAAAGTAGATCGTATAGCGATCCTCAACGCTTATTATGAAGAGCACGATGGCTTCGATCGGCACAAACTAAATACTGATCGTGCGTTCAACCGATCTGCACAATTCCACGAGCGTACTCCACCTCTGCAGGAGCACCGCGCTGCAGGAATTGGCGCGAAAACGCCCACCTCGTCCAAAGCAATGGAAATGGAACAGCAGCATGCCGACAACCCTGAAGATTGTACCGTGTTTATTGTCATTCGCCGCGGCGGCATTTGTTCTGCTCGCGGTGGTCAATGCTGATGCCCAACCGCCGGCAACGAGTTCGCTCGTTATCCGGCCGATTCCAGCGGGCTAGGCTCGGATTTGGGTCTACCGCGGCTCGCAGCCCACCCATGTGGAGGCGGTAACGTTGAACGGCGCTACAGTCGGGTACGAGCGACTGGGCGGGGGTTTCTACCGCAATGTCCCGCCCGGGCATTACGTTATTGCCTCCCCGAGCTTCATAAATGATCTCGATCCCGGCCAGACCGCTACTGTCGACCTTGCTGCCGGGCAGGACGCATACCTGAAGCTCGAAGCAATAGCGTGGCCGAATGGTGGGGGCGAGAATTACGTGAACGAATACTATGTCCGCCTCGTGCCGCCGCAACCCGCACGCGCCGCGATCGCGCAGCTCGCATCCTTGGGCGACAACTAAGGTGGTTTCGCCCTATATCGTGGACGTTCGCCTTTGACTCGGCGCTGGAGCTGTCGAGCCTGCAAGACAGTGGTTTTGGCGCCGCGTTGCCGTTATTTGCATTGCCGACCGCGCAATATAGTCCGTTCGATCCCAGCAGCGCCCAGCGGCCGTTGTTGCGGGCGCAATCGATCGTTGGCTGTAGGTCAACCGTCCGTAATCGTCCATCGAGACGATGGCGCTCGCGCATTTGGCGGCGCCCTCTGTGCCTTCTCGGCACCGTTCGAGATCTGTCGGGAGGATTGGATCGGTCGGCCAAAATAGCAGACGAGAACGGGATTCCCTGATCAGGCGACCGATTTTGATTCCTTTCAAGGCCGCAAAAAATTCCCTGTTCGAAGACGTCTACCTCGAGACACTAGCGTCGTACGCGGCGGCTGACGGTTCCCTTCACAGCCGATGATCCCAATGGTAAAGCTGATCGCGTCTCTCTCGACACTATTGCTCGCCATTCTGCTGGTTCGAACCGAACCAGCAGTCCAGGCTAGCGAGGCACCTTCCGCGAGCGTCGCTTCGGTGACCCAGGCACAGGCGCAGCAAGCGCTCGAAGTGCTTCAGGATGAAACGAAACGCGCCGCGCTGATCGGGACATTGCAGACGATAGCAAAGGCCGCGCCGTCAGCGTCTGCGCCGGCATCGACCTCGCCCCTTCCGCTGGAGGCGACCAGCCTGGGTACCCAGAGTCTGGTGCGGCTGTCGGACGGAATCACAAGGCTCGCCAACGAGTTTGCCGCTACCGCCCGAGCGGTGACCGAGTTCCCGATCCTGTGGCGCTGGCTAGTGCACGAGCTGACCAATCCGGCGGCGCGCACCGAACTGCTCGATGCCAGCTGGAAGCTTGCACTCGTGGTCGGCTGCGCGCTGGGGGCGGAATGGCTCACTCTGCGCGCCGTCCGCCGGCCTCTCACAGCGCTCGAATCGCGCGCGCCGGGCGGCGGTGGCATTAGACAGAACAACGACAATGGAAGGCTCGCGGCCGCCGAGCGCCACCCGGGATCGGCGCACCGGTACGCCCAGATCACCGGCACTTGGCGGTTGCTGCGGCGCCTGCCCTTCTCGCTCGCGCGGCTTATCCTCGAACTGTTCCCCGTCGCTGCCTTCGTCGGGCTCAGCAACTTGCTGTTGGCAAGCGAAATCGGTCAGCCTGCGATGACCCGACTCGTCATCCTCACGGCGGTGAACGCTTACATCCTCAGCCGTGGGGTAATGTGCGTAGTGCGCATGCTAATTTCACCATCGAGCGCTCGGCTGCGCCTGCTGGGGATCGGCGACCGCCAAGCCCTTTATGTCGAGGCTTGGATGCGGCGCATCACGGTCGTCGCCGTCTTCGGCGCCGCGCTCGCCGAGGTCCCGCTCCTGTTCGGATTATATCCGGCGGCTCACGACGCACTTGTGAAGCTGGTGGCGCTCATCGTGCATCTTTTCTTGGTGATCATCGTCCTGCAGTGCCGCCGGAGCGTCGCCGCGCGCATCCGCGACCCTGCCGAAGCAGGTGGCAGCCTCGCCCTGCTGCGCAATTGGCTGGCCCGAGTTTGGCACTATATCGCGATCTTTTACATCATCGGGTTATGGGTGGTTTGGGCGTTTGGCGTCAGAAACGGCTATTCCGGCTTGCTGCGCTTTTGCATCGTCACAATCCTCGTCGTGATCCTGGCGCGGCTGGTCTCGATCATCGCGCTGGGCGCCCTTGAGCGTGTCTTCCGGATAAATGCCGATTCCCCGAGGCGCTATCCCGGGCTCAATCAGCGCGCCAGCCGCTACTACCTGCCGCTCCGCCGTATCCTCTCGGGAACTATCGGCGCCCTCACCTTCCTGGTGCTGCTCCAGGCCTGGGGGCTCGACGTGCTGCCGTGGTTCCACAATGGCCGAACCGGCGCGCGCCTGTTGTCCGCGTTAATCACGATCGCGATAGCCGCGGCAGCGGCCGTGATCGTGTGGGAAGGGGCCAACGCCGCGATCGACCGGCGCTTGGAGCTGCTCGGACGATCGGGGCGGGCGACACGGCTGCGGACACTGCTGCCGCTACTACGCACGGCGCTCCTTGTCGCCATTGCCATCGTCATCGGCTTGACCGCATTGAGCCAGCTCGGCGTCGATATCGCGCCGCTATTGGCCGGCGCCGGAATCGTCGGCGTCGCCATCGGCTTCGGCTCCCAGACATTGGTACACGACGTCATCACCGGCATGTTCCTGCTGCTCGAAAATGAGATTCAGGTAGGTGACGTCGTCACTGCTGCCGGGTTTTCTGGTACCGTCGAGAACCTGTCGATCCGCACGATCCGGCTGCGGGCGGCGGACGGCTCGGTCAACATCATCCCGTTCAGCACGGTGACCACGATCAACAACACAAGCCGTGGAATCGGCAACGCAACGATCAGTGTCACCATCCCCTATGACGACGACATCGACCGGGTCGACCTGACGCTGAAAGAAATCGTGGGCGAAATGCGCAAGGATCCGGCCTTCGAGGTCATGATCCGAAGCGATCTCCAGCTATGG
>DASXMC010000668.1:0-1823 GCA_036495885.1 Allostellaceae bacterium
CGTCCGGAACACCCGCCAACGGGAAACGCATGAATGCCGGTGGCTTCGATCCTCGTTTATGTGACCAGCGATGCCGACAACGCGCTGGGCGAAAATGTCCTCAAGCTGCCGTTGCTGCTGGCGCTCGCCGCGGGCTTTCCGCAGGCCAAGATTTCGTGGGTACCCGGCACCACCGGCGACTTCCATCTGCGGTACGACCTCGCACCCTTGGTCGATGGGCACATCGCCGAATTCATCACCGATCTCGACATCCCGACTGATCCGCGCGCAGCGCTGCGGACGTGGCACCCGATCCTCGAGCGCCATTTCGACCTGATTATCGACACGCAGCGCTATCTCGGACGCACCCTCTTTTTGCGGCGCATCCCGCATGGCCGGTTTATCAGCGGCACCTGGCGCTATTTCTTTTCGCAGGTGCCGCCGCCGCGAGGGCTGTCGCGCCGTCCGCCGCGGCTCACCGACAAGCTGCTCGGGCTCGCCGCCGCGGCCGCCGGCTGCGCGCTGCCGGTGCCCATCCCGATCCCGTTGCCATCGGCGCTGCGCGCCCGCGCCGCGGAGCTATTGCCGGCGGGCGCGAGCTATATCGGCTTTGCGCCGGGTGCCGGGGTCAAGCACACCGGGAAATGCTGGCCCCTCGACGGCTTTATTAGCTTGGCGCAGCAGCAGGCGGCACGCGGCCATGTCCCGGTCTTTTTTCTCGGCCCGGCGGAACGCGATTGGTGTCAGCAGCTGCGTGAAGCCGTACCCGAAGCGCTCTTTCCCGAGCAGCAGATCGATCCCGCCGCACCGCCAGAGACCCGCGGCCCGAGCCTCGTCGCGGCACTGGCCGAGCGGCTGTCGGCGGCACTCGCCAACTGCTCCGGAACCGGGCACCTGTTGGCTGCCGGCGGGGCGCCGATGGTGTCGCTCTACGGACCAACCCGGCCGGAAAAATACGCCCCCTTTGCGCGCGCGCTGATCTGCATCAAGGCGCAAGATTTTGGGTCCGACCGCATCGCGGACATCCCTCTGAGCGCAGTCGCGGCGGCGCTTGAGCAACAGATCCCGATCGGCCCCGCCGCGGCGGAGACGGCGCCCGCCAACCCGGCCGCAGCCACGTCTTTGTCGGCGCCGATCTCGGCAGGCGAGCTCTTCGACAAAATCGCCATCCTCGAAATCAAAGCCGAGCGCTTCACCGACGCGCTCCAGCATCGCAATGTGGTGCATGAGCTCGCCGCACTGCGCACCGTGCGCGGCCGCAGTATTGCACCGAGCCCGGCTATCGACGAGCTGTGCCGCGAACTCGCCCTGATCAACCGCCGGCTGTGGGATGTCGAGGACGAGCTGCGCCAATGCGAGCGCGCCCAGCGGTTCGACGACGAATTTGTCGAACTGGCGCGTAGCGTCTACCGCATCAACGACCGGCGCGCCGCGGTCAAACGGCGGCTCAACCAGTTGACGAGTTCGGCGGTTGTCCATCCCGCGCCGTCGGGCGTGGCGGATTTCTTCTTTCTGTCCTATATGGAGCACAACGCAAAAGCCGGCGAAGTGATCGACTCGGAGCATCGGCTGCAGATGATGGAACTGCCCGGCGCGGGCATGCGTCTCGCGCCGCGCCGCAACTGGCTCGCGATCGAACTCGACGAGCCAGCCAAAAACCTGTGGGCGACCTGGCGGCTCGAACAGGACAAAGGGTTTTCGAGCCACATGCTAGCGGTCCATGCCGCACGCGCCGCGGCAGCCGATGACGGCGTGCGCTGACACGGCCGGCTTGCGGTAGGGCTCGTTTTACTTTGAGCCGATCTTATGTTTCGCAAGCGTCTCGTCCGACGGTTCAACGTCGG
>DASXMC010000669.1:0-3503 GCA_036495885.1 Allostellaceae bacterium
TCGCCGCCCGGGCGATCGACAGCGGCGCGGCGCGCCGGGTGCTCGAGGCGCTCGTCTTCCGCACCAACGCGCCGGCTCCCGTGGCGGAGACGGTGGGATGAGCGACGTGCTCGACCGGATCTGCGCCGACAAGCGCGCGCATGTCGCGCGCGCCAAGGCGGCCTGCTCCGAAGCCGCATTGCTCGCCGGGCTTGCTGCGGCACCCCCTCTTCGCCCGTTCGCCGCTGCTCTCGAACGCGAACTTGCGCAGGGCCGCTGCGGGCTTATTGCCGAGATCAAAAAGGCCTCGCCGAGCGCCGGGCTGATCCGGCCCGATTTCGACCCTGCCGCCCTTGCCCGCGCCTACGAAACCGGGGGCGCCTGCTGTTTGTCGGTGCTTACCGACAGCCCGTATTTTCAGGGCCGGGACGAGGATCTGCGCGCCGCCCGCGCCGCCGCTGCGCTGCCGGTATTGCGCAAGGATTTTATTCTCGATCCCTATCAAGTCGTCGAGAGCCGCCTGATCGGCGCCGATTGCATCCTGTTGATCACGGCGGCGCTGAGCGATGCCGAGGCGCGCGAATTGGCCGCCGCGGCCGCCGAATTGGGGCTCGACGTGCTGACTGAGGTCCACGACCAGGGCGAGCTCGAACGCGCCTTGCGGCTGGGGACCCGGCTCGTCGGCATCAACAACCGCAATCTGAAGACGCTCGCCGTCGACCTCGCCACGACGGAAAGGCTGGCGCCGCAAGTGCCCTCCGACCATATCGTTGTCGCCGAAAGCGGTATTCGGAGCTCCGACGACCTCGACCGCCTCGCCCTTCGCGGTGCTAAATGTTTTCTCGTTGGCGAGACATTGATGCGCGAGCCCGATGTGGCCGCGGCGACGCAGCGTTTGCTCGGCCGCGGTATTCGCCCCCCGGCGGCGGTTCCCGAATTCACCCATCTCGATGCCCAGGGCCGTGCCCGGATGGTCGATGTCTCGGCCAAGGACGAGACCGACCGGATTGCTGTCGCCGGCGCCCGGGTCGTAATGCGGCCCGAGACGCTAGGGCGGATCCGTGCCGGCGATGTCGCCAAGGGCGATGTTCTCGCCACAGCTCGGCTCGCCGGGATCATGGCCGCCAAGCGCACCGCCGAATTGATCCCGCTGTGCCATCCGCTCGCATTGACTTCGGTTGCGGTCGATCTCGTCTGCGCGCCGGAAAAAAACGCGGTCGAGATTACCGCGACCTGCCGCCTGCGCGGTCGCACCGGGGTCGAGATGGAGGCGCTGACCGCGGCGAGTGTCGCGGCGCTGACGGTCTACGACATGTGCAAGGCGGCCGATCGCGGCATGGTCGTCACCGATCTGCGGCTGTTGCGCAAATCAGGCGGCAAATCGGGAGATTGGGAGAGAGAACCGTGATTTCGGTAGAAGAAGCGCTTGCCCGCCTCTTGGCCCTGATCGACACCTTGCCGGCCGAGCAGATCGGATTGGCGGACGGGCTTGGCCGGGTCCTGGCCGAGGATGTCGCGGCCCGCCGCACCCAGCCGCCGTTTGCGGTCTCGGCGATGGACGGTTATGCGGTGCGTGCCGACGATGTCGATCACGTTCCGGTCGAGCTGCGCATCGTTGCCGAGGTGCCGGCCGGGGCCGGGTTTGGGGGCCATGTCGCAGCGGGCGAAGCGGCGCGCATCTTTACCGGGGCGCCGATGCCGGCCGGCACCGACACGGTGGTGATCCAGGAGGACACCGAGCGCAACGGCGACCGGGTGCGGGTGCTCGAAGCGGCGCCGCGCGGGCGTTACGTCCGGCGTGAAGGCCTCGATTTCAGCGAAGGCGAAGTGCTGTTAACCGCCGGACGGCGGCTGACCGCGCGCGACATCGGCCTGCTTGCGGCGATGAACCGGCCGTGGCTCTTTGTCCGCCGCCGGCCGCGGATCGGGGTTCTGTCGACCGGCGACGAGATCGTCATGCCGGGTGATCCGATCGGGCCCCATCAAATCGTCAGCTCCAACAGCCTCGGGCTTGCCGCGATCATTGCCGCCTGCGGCGGGATCGCGATCCAGCTCGGCAATGCCCCTGACGACAGCGCGACATTGCGCCGGATCGCTGCCGCCGCACGCGGCGTCGATCTCCTGGTCACGACCGGCGGGGCGTCAGTCGGCGAACACGACCTGGTGCGTGACGCGCTGGCGGCCGACGGTTTCGAGCTCGATTTCTGGCAGATCGCGATGCGGCCCGGCAAGCCGCTGATGGTCGGGCGCTATCGCGGGGTGCCGATGCTGGGCCTGCCTGGCAACCCGGTCTCGACCTGCGTTTGCGCGCTGCTGTTTTTGAATCCGGCCATCGAAAAATTGAGCGGCGCCGCGCCAACCGGCGCCGCGATGGCGACCGCACGGCTCGGCGGCGCTCTCGGCCCCAACGACCGGCGCCAGGATTATCTGCGCGCCCGTCTCGCCCGCGCCGCCGACGGTGCCGAGGAGGTGTTTGCGTTCGAGGTTCAGGACAGCTCGATGATGCGCCTCTTGGCCGCGGCCGATTGCCTGATCGTGCGGCCGCCGCACGCCGCCGCGGTCGCGGCCGGCGAGAATGTGCCGATCATCCGCTTTCCGACCGGTGCCACGCCGTTTTGACGCGGCCTGCTCGCAAGAATTCGGCGCGGTTCCGATCCTGATGTGGCCCTCGGCTCGGCAGCTCGCAGCTGCTGCGGCCCGGAATGACATTCCTTCTTCCGATCGATTGCTGACACCCACTTTTTGGGCGGGCATGACGGAAAAGAGGCGGGCACCACGCGTTAGGGCGCCAAGGTAAGCGAAAGGCGAGGTTTATTGGAAACGCGGCATGACCTCCTCGCACAGGAGCCGGAGCGCATTCATGACTTTTGCGTGCGGGATCAGCCCGCCGCAATTGAGCTCGGCCAAGATGCCGTCGATGCCGAGCTCGTCCTCTAATTCGCGCAGTCGGCGGCCGACCGAGGCCGGGGTCCCGATCAGCACCTGGCCCTCGAGCGCCTCGTCATAGGTCAGGTTTTCGAGCCGCTGCAAGCGTTCGGCCCGGCCTTCGATTGCGCGCGTGCCGCCGCGGGACATCGAATCGCGCAGCCGTTCGGTCTGCTCGCGGTAAAAATGCATCAGGCTTTCGCGCGGCTCCCCGCGCGCCTGCGACTCGGTGTCGGCGAGATAAGTCGGGACCCGCAGATAAACCTGGCCCCGGCCCGGGTGTCCGGCGGTCTCGTAGGCGGCGCGGTATTCGCGGATCGACGGCGCGAATTCGGCAAACTCGCCATGCCGCGCATTCAGGAAAATCGGTAACCCGCGCGCCCCGACGGTGGGGTAGGTGTCGGGACTGGCGGCGGCGATGCGGATCGGCGGATACGGGTGCTGATACGGCTTTGGCGTCACCGCGATATTGTGAAAGCGGTAGTATTTGCCGTCATAACAGACCGCGGGTTGCGACCACGCCTGTTCGATAATGTCGAGGACTTCGATAAAGCGATCGCGGCTTTCGGCATAGGACACGCCGTAATCTTCATAGGTAC
>DASXMC010000670.1:0-3055 GCA_036495885.1 Allostellaceae bacterium
ACGCGCAACCAATTCCAGTTCCTGCATGCTGCTTTGGGCGCGGGCGGTGCCGGTCATGCGGCGCCGGGTTGCGGCAGCGCCGGCGCAGCGATAGGTTGGTTGCCTCGATGGGAATTCTTGCGTGCGATATTCCAGCACCCGCGCTGCGCAGCCTCAAACCGATACTCGCTCGTTCGAGGAGGTGTTGCTGGCGGGTCTTGCCGAGGATGGCGGGCTCTACGTCCCGGATCGCCTGCCGGTTTTCGACTGCGAAGTGTTGCGCGGCTATTCCGCCCTCGCCTATGACGCACTCGCCGCGCGAGTTTTGCACCCGTTCGCGGATGCTGCTTTTTCACTGGACGAATTGCAGCGTTTTGCGGCCGAGGCATATAGCGCTTTCGGCCACGCCGCGGTGACCCCGCTCGTCCAGCTCGACCAGCGCTTATGGCTGCTCGAGCTGTTTCACGGGCCGACGCTTGCCTTCAAGGATCTCGCCCTGCAGCTCGTCGGATTACTGTTCGACGCGGTGCTGACCCGGCGCGCCGAGCATATCACGATCATCGGCGCCACGTCCGGCGATACCGGCTCGGCCGCGCTCGAAGCCTGCCGCGATCGCGACGCGATCGACATTTTCATGTTCTACCCGCACGGCCGCATCTCCGAGGTGCAGCGGCGACAAATGACGACCCTGTCGTCCGAAAACGCGCACGCGATCGCGATCGAAGGAACCTTCGACGACTGCCAGGATCTGATCAAGGCACTGTTTGCAGACGCGCAGCTGCGCCGGGCGGTCAACCTCGCGGCGGTCAATTCGATCAACTGGGCGCGGATCGCGGCCCAGACAGTGTACTATTTTGCGGCAGCCGCCGCCCTCGGCGCGCCGGACCGCCAAGTGTCGTTCAGCGTGCCGACCGGAAATTTCGGCAATGTCTATGCCGGCCACATCGCCCGCCGCATGGGATTGCCGATCGAGCGACTGGTTATCGGGACCAATCGTAACGATATTCTGGCGCGTTATATCGCTACCGGCGAAATGGCGATTGCCGCTGTCGAGCCGAGCCTCAGCCCGAGCATGGACATCCAGGTATCGAGCAATTTCGAGCGCTTGTTGTTCGAGCTGAAAGACCGCGACGGTTATGCGGTCGACGCCGCGATCGCAAGCTTTCGCCGGACCGGCGTTCTGCCGCGGTCGGAGGCGGAATGGCGCGCGGCACAGAAGCTGTTTTCCGCCTACCGGGTCGACGACACACAGACCATGCAAATCATCTCTCAAACCTATGCGCGCTCGGGAATGCTGATCGATCCCCACACCGCAGTTGCGGTCGGTGCGGCAGAGGCCGAGCTGGCGGCCGATCGAGATCGTGCGCCGATCGTAGCGCTCGCCTGCGCCCATCCAGCGAAATTCCCCGACGCCGTCGAACGCGCGACGGGCATCCGCCCGGAGCTGCCGGCAGCTCTCGCTGATCTGTTCGAGCGGAAGGAACGGCTTACGGTTTTGCCCAACCATAAAGGCGAAGCGGCGCGCTATATTCGGACGCACACCCGGCATCGCGAGAGGACCGCATGACGATCGAACTATCGCGCCTTAATAATGGCTTGCAGATCGCTACCGACCGCATCGACACCGTCGACACCGTTTCGCTCGGCATTTGGGTCGATGTCGGGACCCGCCATGAGCCGGCCGAAATCAACGGGGTCGCCCATTTTCTCGAACATATGGCGTTCAAGGGTACCGCAACCCGATCAGCCCTTGCCATTGCCGAGGAAATCGAGGCGGTCGGCGGCCATCTCAACGCCTATACCTCGCGCGAGAGCACGGCCTATTATGCCAAAGTGTTGAAGGACGACCTACCGCTGGCGCTAGATATTCTCGCCGACATTCTGCAACACTCGATGTTTGCGCCCGACGAGCTCGAACGCGAGCGCACCGTGATCCTACAGGAGATCGGCCAGGCCAACGATACGCCCGACGACATCATTTTTGATCACTTCCAGGAACGCGCCTATCCCGACCAAGCGATGGGTCGGCCGGTTCTGGGGCGTCCCGACATTATCCGCCGCCTCGGGCGCGACGAGGTTACCGCGTATTTGCGGGACCATTACGGGGCGCGTCGGATGGTTTTGGCGGCGGCCGGCAATCTCGACCACGACCGCATCGCCGCGTTGGCAGAAAAGCTTATCGCCGATTTGCCGGCGGACCGCTCGGCGGCGAGCGAGCCGGCAAATTATGCCGGCGGCGAGCGGCGGGAGGAGCGCGACCTTGAACAGCTGCACCTGGTGCTGGGGTTCCCGGGGCTGGCGCTCGATGATCCCGATTTCTATGCCGGCTCGGTGCTGTCGACCGCGTTTGGCGGCGGCATGTCATCGCGGCTCTTCCAGGAGATTCGTGAAAAGCGCGGTCTCGTCTACACTATCCATTGTTTTGGCCACAGCTATCGCGACGGTGGATTGTTCGGCATCTACGCCGGAACCGGCGAGGACGAGGCAGCGGAATTGGTTCCGGCCTTGTGCGAGGAGGTGCGCAAGCTCGAGGACGGATTGACCGCCGTCGAGCTGGCTCGCGCCAAGGCGCAGCTGAAGGCGGGGCTGTTGATGTCGCTTGAAAGCACCTCGACCCGGTGCGAGCAACTGGCGCAGCATCTGTTGATCTATGGCAAGCCGTTTGATCCGGCCGACGCCGTCCGGCGAATTGAGGCCGTCGACGACAGCGCCATCGTGCGCGTTGTCGCACGTTGGCGCGACGGCCCGCCGACGTTGACCGCGCTGGGGCCGCTATCTCGGCTCGAAGATTTCGAGCGCGTCCGGGCGCGGCTCGCGGCTTGACGCTCGCGCTCTGATGGCGTCGCAGCGAAAACCCTTTCCGCGGCTGTTCCTCGCGCGCACCGACCCGTTTCGTCTGGTTGGCGAGCGGGTCTACCTGCGCGCGCCGGAGCGAATGGACTGGGAGGCCTGGGCGAGCCTGCGCGGGCGGTCGCGCAACTTTCTCGAACCCTGGGAACCAAGCTGGCCGGCTGATGCGTTGTCGCGCCTGAGCTTTCGTTCGCGCATCGGGCGCTACGCCGAGGATTGGCGTAGC
>DASXMC010000671.1:0-6642 GCA_036495885.1 Allostellaceae bacterium
CGGCTGGGGCTCTCGATGGAGCAGGCGCTCATCGTCCAGAAGACGTATTTTCGCGAGCACGGGACGACGATGCGCGGGCTGATGACCGTGGACCGGGTCGATCCCCACGAATTCCTCGCTTACGTCCACGAGGTCGATCTCGCCTGTGTGCCGCCGGACCCGGTGCTGGCCGCCGCACTTGCGGCATTGCCCGGGCGCAAGATCGTGCACACCAACGGCTCGGTGGGCCATGCCGAGCGGCTGCTGGCCCACCTCGAGATCACGGGCTCGTTCTGCGGCATTGTCGATATCGCCGACGCCGCGTTCGACCCCAAGCCCTCCCCCGCCGGTTATCGCGAGTTGCTGCGCCGCCACGATGTCCGGCCGGAAAGCGCGCTGATGGTCGAGGACATGGCCAAAAATCTGGTCCCGGCCGCGGCACTCGGCATGACCACCGCGTGGGTCCGCGGCGCCCTCGATTGGGCTGCCGCCGGCGCCGACGGCGACCACATCCACCACATCGTCGACCGCCTCGGCGATTTCCTCGCCGCGGCTGCCTCGCTTCACCATGAACGGCTCGAGGTCTCTCGTCCATGAGCGTCGCCGACACGATCCGCGAAAAGCTCACCGCGCGCTTGGCGCCGAGCCGGCTCGACATCGTCGACGAGTCGCATCGTCACGCCGGGCATGCCGGGGCTCGGCCGGAAGGCGAGTCTCATTTTGCGGTGACAATCGTCTCCGCCGTCTTTGCTGGGCAGAGCCGCGTGGCACGCCAGCGCCTCGTCTATCAGACGCTGGCTGAGGAATTGGCGGGCCGGGTCCACGCGCTGGCGCTGACAACGCTGACGCCGGACGAAGCCCCTCACCCCAGCCGTCTCCCCGCAGGCGGGGAGAGGGAGGGACCGGCGTCAGCGGGAGGGTGAGGGGCGGCGGGCCGAAGAAAGTTACAGCTCGGGTTAAGCCGCGGCGGCGAGGAACGTGCGCAGCTCGTCGGCGGGGGCGTTCTTCATGACAAAGGCGTCGCCGATCCGGCGCGGCAGAATGAGCGTGATGTTGCCGTCGCGGACCTTTTTGTCTTTGCCCATATGCGCCACCAGGCGTTCGGGCGGCACGCCGGCAAGCCCGATATCGGCAAGCCGCGTCGGCAAGCCGGTTGCGGCGAAATGACGGCGCACGCGCGCACCCTCGTCGGCTGCCGCAATCCCGAGCCGGACGGCGAAATCGAACGCGAGCACCATCCCCAGCGCCACCGCCTCGCCATGCAACAACCGGTTCGAAAACCCGGTTTCGGCTTCGAGCGCATGGCCGAAGGTATGTCCGAAGTTGAGCAATGCCCGCTCGCCCTCCTCGCGCTCGTCGGCGGCCACGACCGCCGCTTTCATCGTGCAGCTGGTCACGATCGCATGACGCAGCGGTTCCGGCTCGAGCGCGCACAGCGCATTGCCCTGGCGTTCGCACCAGGCAAAAAATTCAGCATCGCCGATCAACCCGTATTTGACGGTTTCGGCATAGCCAGCAAGCAATTCGCGCCGCGGCAGGCTCGCCAGCGCCTGGGTGTCGGCGAGCACCAGGCGCGGCTGGTAGAATGCGCCGATCAGATTCTTGCCGCTCGCAGCGTTGATCGCGGTCTTGCCGCCGACCGAGCTGTCGACCTGGGCCAACAGAGTCGTCGGGATCTGCACAAAATCGATCCCGCGCAGCAAAGTCGCGGCGGCAAATCCGCTGATGTCGCCGACGACACCTCCGCCCAATGCCACCAGCATCGACCCGCGCTCGATGCCGCAGGCCAGGATCTGCTCGGCGAGTCGGCCGAAATGGTCGAGGTCTTTGGTCGCTTCGCCGGTGGGCAGCACAATCGTGTGCCGGGCAATTCCGGCCGCTGCGAGGCTGGTTTCGAGCGGTTTCAGCCAATGGTGTCGGACGTTCTCGTCGGTGACGACCACGGCGTGGCGGCGGCGCATCAGCGGCAGGATCTCGTCCGCCGCCGTCTCGATGAGCCGCGATCCGACGACGATGTCATAGCCGCGTCCGTCGAGCGCTACCCGCAGCCGCTCTGCACCGGTCCGCGATGCTGCAGCCTGCGATGCTGTCGTCATGTTCGGCACTCCGTCTCGGGCGGTGTGTGCACCAGCGGGCAGTCCGCCAGCGCCGTGATCGCCCGGTTGACCGTTGCATCCGGCGAGCCTTCGCCGCTGTCGATCGTCACCGCGGCCTCAGCATAGACCGGATAGCGGCGCTCGATCAGTTCGGCGAGGATCGCGCGCGGATCTCCCGCCTTTAGCAGCGGCCGATCGCTGCGCCGCGACACCCGCTGCACGAGGATGTCGAGATCGGCGCGCAGCCACAGCGAGACGCCACGGCGGCGGATCACTGCACGGGTAAGCGGATCCATAAAAGCGCCGCCGCCGGTCGCCAGCACGTGCACCGGCCGCGCCAAGAGCCGGGCGATGACCCGGCGTTCGCCGTCGCGAAAAACACGCTCGCCGCGATTGGCGAATATCTCTTCGATGGTCTCACCGGCAGCGGCTTCGATCTCCTGATCCGAATCGAGAAACGGCAGGCCGAGCCGCAAGGCCAGCCGGCGACCGATCTTGGTCTTGCCGGCGCCCATCAGCCCGACCAGAACGATGGTTCGATGCGGGACAAAGCGCCGCAGTCCCAAGGCTCTCCGGTCGGTTTCGGACGCGTCAGTCTCCAACCCGGTGTTCTCCGCAAATACCGCTCTTCCTAGCGGCATTCTGCGACGGTACTAGCATATCGTGCGGCCGGGTCGTCAATTGGCGGTTCGGGCGGCGGCTGCGGTGCCGACCGATCAATCGGGCGGGAGCGGCTTGGCCAGCCAGATGCGAGCGGGGGATGGGGAAGCTGACCATTGGGGTTGTCGTCATCGTCATCTTAGCGGCGATCGGCGGAGCGGTGTTTCTCGCGGTGTGGAATCCGCCGGTGCCGTCGACGCCGGTCCATAAAGTCGTGCCGAATGCGCGCTTTGCGAAGTGACAGCGTGGATGCCGCGGAACATGTAACGCGCCCCGGCTTCTCGCCGCATCTTGAAGCCTTCCTCGAAATGCTCGCGGCCGAGCGCGGGGCGGCGCGGCTGACGATCGCCGCCTACCGCAACGACCTCGGTCACTTGGCGCGGTTTCTGGTCGCCCGCAAAGCGACTCTCGAGGCCGCCGATGAGCCGAGCCTGCACGCCTATCTCGCGGCCGCGGCGACGGCGCAGCTGGCGCCGCGCAGCCTCGCGCGCCGGATCTCCGCGATCCGCCAATTCTATAAGTTTTTGCTTGTCGATGGCCGCCGCGAGGATGACCCGACGGTCGGCCTCGACACCCCGCGGCTCGGCCGCCCTTTGCCAAAACTGTTGTCGGAAGACGAGATCACGGCCCTGCTCGCGGCGGCCCGCGAGTGGCCCGGCGCCGAGGGCAGACGAGTGCTGTGTCTGGTCGAGCTGCTTTATGCGACAGGACTGCGCATCTCGGAACTCGTCACGCTGCCCCACTCCGCCGCGCTGCGCGACCCGCGCTTTTTGTTGGTGCGCGGCAAGGGCGGCCGCGAACGGGTCGTGCCATTGGGCGAACCCGCGCGTCAGGCGCTGATCGTTTATCTTGAATGCCGAGACCGGTTTATCCCCGACGGCCAAACGTCGCGCTGCTTGTTTGCGTCGCGTGGCGGTGCTGGACATCTGACCCGCCAGCGTTGCGGCCAGCTGTTGAAGGAACTGGCTGCGCGGGCAGGATTCGACCCGGCGCGGTTGTCGCCGCATGTGCTGCGCCACGCCTTCGCGAGTCATCTGCTCGACCATGGTGCTGATCTGCGCAGCGTACAGCAGATGCTGGGGCATGCCGACATCGCGACGACGCAGATCTATACGCACGTCCTGTCCGACCGGCTGCGCCGGCTGGTGCACGCGGCACACCCGCTCGCACGGCGAAAATGATCCGCTATTTTCTCGAATTCGAACGGCCGATCGGCGAGCTCGAGGGCAAGATCGAAGAGCTGCGCCACCTGTCGACCACCAGCGAGCTCAATATCGCCGAAGAGGTCAGCCGCCTCGAAGCGAGTGCCGCGCGGCTGTTGCGCCAAACCTATGTGCGGCTCACACCTTGGCAAAAGGTGCAGGTGGCGCGCCACCCCGAACGCCCTCACACCCTCGATTACATAACGACGCTGATCAGCGACTTCGTCCTGCTCGCTGGCGACCGTACGTTCTCCGAGGACAAGGCGATTGTCGCCGGTCTTGGCCGGTTTCGCGGTCGCAGCGTGGTGGTAATCGGCACGGAAAAAGGGGCCGACACCGAGACCAGGCTCGCGCATAATTTCGGCATGGCGCGGCCCGAGGGGTACCGCAAGGTACAGCGGCTGATGCGGCTAGCCGACCGCTTCCATCTGCCGGTGCTGACGTTCATCGACACCGCGGGCGCCTATCCCGGCATCGATGCCGAGGCGCGCGGCCAAGCCGAGGCCATCGCCCGCGCGATCGAGACCTGCCTCGACATCAAGGTACCGCTGGTTGCGGCACTTATCGGCGAGGGCGGCTCGGGCGGGGCCGTCGCTCTTGCCGCCGCCAATAGCCTGCTGATGATGGAACACGCGGTCTATTCGGTTATCTCACCCGAGGGCTGTGCTTCGATTTTGTGGCGCGACGGCGGGCATGCCGCCGAGGCGGCCGAGGCGCTGCGGCTGACCGCCGAGGATCTGCTGCGGCTGGGCGTGATCGATCGCATCGTGCCGGAGCCGCTGGGCGGCGCCCACCGACTGCCAAAGGCAGCGATCGACGCGCTCGGCGAAGCGATCGCGGAGGCGTTGCAGCCGCTTACCGCGATCGATGGAGTACGCCTGCGGGCGCAGCGGCGCGAAAAGTTTCTGGCGATGGGCGGGCGCGGGCTGTGACCGACGGTCTGAAGATTGTCATCTGTGGATGGCCGCCGCGGCCTCGTGCGGGGTGATGCCGCTCCAGGCCGCAAACCGGCATGGGTGTCGAACAATAGCTCACCCACCGGCGAGTGCTGCGGCTGTCGCGACCAGAGCGGCGTCGCTGCCTTGTCCGGCGACAATCGACAAACCGACCGGCAGGCCGTCGACAGTGGCGCCAGGAATGCTGACCTGCGGCACGCCGGTCAGCCCGCCATGCGCGCACAGACACAGAATGCGGTCGCGCTGGACACTCGCCACCGATAGCGGTTCGCCGCGCTTGGGCGCTGGAAACGGGGTCGTCGGCAGGCACAGCATGGTTCCGGGGGGCAGAAGATGGCGCATCCGCCCGCGAGCCTCGCGCCGGGTCAGCTCGGCCCAATGCCGCTCGCCCTCGGTGATCTGCGAGCCGGTGTAAATGTTGCGCGCGACATTGTAGGCAAGCCGCGGGTTGCAGCGCTCGATCCAATCCCTGAACGTCAGCCACGCTTCGGCCGGCTGGATCGTGCGCTGGGCGCGCGCCCATTGCACGATCCCACCCGGCGTCATGACCTCATCGCGGACCTCGCCGATCAGCCGTTTCAGCTTTTCGACGATCGGCCGCAGCGCTTGGGCCACTTCTGGATCGGCAAATGCAAAGGCATCGGAAGCGACAATCAGCCGCTGCGGCAATGCGGTCGGGATTGCCTCGCCGAGCATGACGCTCGACACCCGGACAAAAGTCTGAGCGTCGCGCGCGAACCAGCCGGTCGTATCCGAGCTCGGTGCCTGCGGCAGCATGCCCGAGACATCGATCCGGCCATGCGTCGGCCGGATACCGTAGAGCCCGCAAAAGCTCGCCGGTACCCGCACCGAGCCGCCGGTGTCGGTGCCGAGCGCGGTGTCGCAGATCCCCGCCGCGACCGCCGCCGCCGAGCCCGAAGACGAGCCGCCCGGCACCCGGCCGGGGGCGCGGACATTGACCGGCGTGCCGTAAAAGGCGTTCTCGCCGACGATGCCGAGCGAGACCTCGTCGGTGATGGTCTTGCCGATCAGGGTGGCCCCCGCGCCGAGCAACCGCTCGACCGCCCAGGAATGTCGCGTCGGAACCGGGTTGTCTTGCGCCCAGTCGGGGTTGCCGCCGCCGGTCGGATGACCGGCGACATCGAACAGATCTTTGGCCGCGAAAGTGAGGCCCGACAACGGACCGCCCGGCCGCCCCTCTATCCGCACGCGCGGCCCTGGGACAAAAGCGCCAATGTCGTCGGGCTCATCCGTGTCTGGCATCTCAAACCTCGAAGAGGCATCCCATGCGTGGGTGCGGGGTCGGATTTATCTCAGGTTTCGGGGGTGAGGTCGCCCCAACTTGTGGCCCGTTCGACGCGAATAGCAATGACCGGCAAATCGGCGACCGCCATCTGCCGGTATTGCGGATAGCGCCCGCGCAGCAATTCCTGTGCCGCGTCGTGCTCGGACCCGTGATCGAGAATTTCGGCCCGTCCGCGCAGCATGACCCAGCCGAGCCTGGTCCAGTCGTCGTCATAATGATCGGCGACGAAAGCGGCCTGCGGATTTTCGGCGATGTTGCGCAGCCGCTTCAGCGAATGCGGGCTACCCTTGGGTTTTTGGTCGATCGTGATGTAGAGCGCTTCATTCGCGATCGCAAAGCAGACCGGCACGACGTGCGGGGCGCCGCGGCTATCTGCGGTGGCCAGATGGCCCACTCGGCGGCTCTCGACAAAGCGGCGCTGCTCCGCACTCAGCATAGGGGGG
>DASXMC010000672.1:0-9047 GCA_036495885.1 Allostellaceae bacterium
CTCCCCCAACCGCGCGTGAGATTGGGACCGGCGCTGGCTGGCATTGCGCGGGCCATGATCGACGTTTCGGACGGGCTTATCGCCGATCTCGGCCATATCTGCGAAACCTCGCATTTGGCCGCGATCGTCGAGCTTTCGGCATTGCCGATGTCGGCGGCCGCCGCAAGCCTGGCGGCCGCCGATCCGCAGGTGGTACCCCGGCTCGCTTGCGGCGGCGATGATTACGAGCTCCTGTTTACCGCACCACCGCGGGTGGCCGAAGCCATCCGCGGCATCGCATCGCGGCTCGACATCAGACTGACGAAGATCGGCCGCATCGAGCCCGGCGCCGGCGTCCGCCTGGTCGATGGCGCGGGTCGCGTGGTCGATATCGGGATGGCCGGCTACCGCCATTTCTGAGCATGATAGCCCCGCCGGCGAAGCGGCCGATTGCTGCGTTGTTGCCCAATGAATATGCTTCTGCCATGTTCCGCCGCCGCAATCGGCCCGGATGGGCAGCGGAAGTCCCCAATTTGCTCGTCGTGAGTATCGTATGGTTAACGCATACTACTACGTCGTCATCGCCTGCGGCGTTTTGGCCCTTGTCTATGGTCTTCTGACCAGCCGGCAGGTGCTGAGCGCCAATGCCGGCAACGCCCGGATGCAAGAAATATCGGGCGCGGTGCAGGTCGGCGCCCGGGCCTATCTGAACCGTCAATACCGTGCCGTAGCACTTGTCGGCGTCGTGATCCTGATTATCCTCGGGGCCCTGCTTGGCTGGCGCGTTGCAATCGGCTACCTGATCGGCTCGGTGTTGTCGGGGGCGGCCGGCTATATCGGTATGAACGTGTCGGTACGGGCAAATGTGCGCACCGCGCAAGCCGCGCGCGGCGGCCTCAGGCCGGGGCTCGGGATCGCCTTCAAGGCGGGAGCGGTAACGGGGCTCTTGGTCGTGGGTCTCGCGCTTCTCGGGGTGTCGATCTACTACTTCATTATGCGCGCGACGATCGGCGCCGATGATCTGCGCCCGGTGCTCGAAGCGATGGTGGGGCTGAGTTTCGGCGCGTCCCTGATCTCGATTTTCGCCCGCCTCGGAGGCGGTATATTTACCAAGGGTGCCGATGTCGGCGCCGACCTCGTCGGCAAGGTCGAGGCCGGGATTCCCGAAGACGACCCGCGCAACCCGGCAGTCATCGCCGACAATGTCGGCGACAATGTCGGGGACTGCGCCGGCATGGCGGCAGACCTGTTCGAGACCTACGTTGTCACGATCGTCGCGACGATGCTGCTCGCCGCGATCTTTTTCGCACCGGCCCCCGGGAAATCCGCAGAACTGCGCGACAAAATGCTACTGTTGCCGCTGGTGATCGGTGCTGCTTGCATCGTGACCTCGGTGATCGGCACGTTCTTTGTCCGGCTCGGCGCAGACAACCGCATCATGAGGGCGCTGTACAAGGGGCTGATCTCCACCGGCATTCTGTCGATCGCGGCGATCGCCCTCGTCATCGATTGGCTGTTCGGCTTTTCCCAGCCTCTGGCGATGACCACCGGCGCAACGGTCAACGGCTTTGGGCTGTGGCTGTGCGCGATCGTCGGATTGCTGGTGACCGGCTTTATCGTTTGGATCACCGAGTACTACACTGCGACCGAATACCGGCCCGTGCGCAGCATCGCGCAAAGCTCCACGACCGGCCACGGCACCAACGTCATCCAGGGCCTCGCCGTATCGATGGAAGCGACGGCGCTGCCTGTCGTCGTAATCTGCGTCGGCATCATCGCATCGTATCTGATCGGGGGACTGTTCGGGATCGGGGTTGCGGCGACGACGATGCTGGCTTTGGCCGGGATGATCATTGCGCTCGACGCCTATGGTCCGGTCACCGACAACGCCGGCGGCATCGCCGAGATGGCTGATCTGCCGCGCGAGGTGCGGCGCACCACCGACGCGCTCGACGCGGTCGGCAACACGACTAAAGCAGTGACCAAGGGCTATGCGATCGGCTCGGCCGGGCTTGCCTCGCTGGTGCTGTTCGCCGCCTATACCGAGGATCTGAGGCACTATTTCCCGAACCTCGATGTGAATTTTGCACTGCAGAACCCGTATGTCGTGATCGGGCTTTTTATCGGCGGGTTGCTGCCCTATCTCTTCGGCTCGATGGGCATGACCGCGGTCGGGCGGGCGGCGGGCTCGGTCGTCGTCGAGGTGCGTCGCCAGTTCCGCGAGATCCCCGGGATTATGGAAGGCCGGGCCAAACCCGATTATGGGCTCGCTGTCGACATGCTGACCCGAGCGGCAATCAAGGAGATGATCGTCCCGTCGCTATTGCCGGTGCTGGCGCCAATCGTGCTCTATCTCGTCGTTGCGGCGATAGGCGGCCGGGCGGCAGGGTTCAGCGCTCTCGGTGCGATGCTGCTGGGCACAATCGTGACCGGAATTTTTGTCGCGATTTCGATGACCTCCGGTGGTGGCGCTTGGGACAACGCCAAAAAGTACATCGAGGAAGGCCATCATGGCGGAAAAGGGTCCGAGCCGCACAAAGCCGCGGTCACCGGCGATACCGTCGGCGACCCCTACAAGGACACCGCCGGCCCTGCGGTCAACCCGATGATCAAGATCACCAACATCGTGGCTTTGCTGCTGCTCGCGATTCTGGCGAAGTGGTGGGGGAGCTGACGCCGGCTATTCGTTGCTATACGGGTTTGGACCGAGCTGCCGGCCCCCGGGGCCGGTCTGGCCGCCGCCCCCACCGCCCCCACCGCCATTGAACTTGCCCAAATTGCCGATCAGCTGCTCGAGAAAGGACAGCTCGCGGCCGGGGGCTGGGGTGGTGCGGGCGACCGGCGCGACCTCTCTGCCATCCTGCAACGTCTTGTGCTCGACCGCTCTGACCACGCCGTCATCGTTGAAATCGACAACGTAAACTTGCTGGTCGACCACCTTCGGATCAAAAAACGCGTGCTGCTCTGTGCGGCTACTGATGTAATACCAATTCTTATCAGTAAAAACGCTGACGGTGGAAGGCGAGCCGAGTATTTTAACGACTTGGTCCTTGGTAGTCTTACCGGGATGGATTTGACCGATTTCGTCGGCCGCGGGGAGGTCGCCACGCTGCTCCACCGTGCTTGAGCAGGCAGGAAGGCCGACCCCAGCAGCGAGCGCGGCTATCAGAGAAAAAAATCGCAAATCAGGCATGGCTCGCGGAACAGGTCTGGGGATGGGCAGCCCGGTCTTCCGTTGAAACCGGCCCGATCCGGGCCTAATTGACATCGTAGCTTTAGCGGAGGAGCGCCCCTTGTCAAGGTTGCCGGTTGCGGACGCGAAGGCCGGCCCGTGATCTCTTTTTCTGCGCGCAAATTGGTTCGCCAGGCGGCGGAGCGCGCTTATGCGCGGGTGGTTGAGCAGGCCCGGCAGCCGATCTTCTTCACCAGGTTTGGCGTACCGGACACTCTTGACGGCCGGTTCGAGCTGATTTGCCTGCATGCCTTTCTTTACCTGCACCGCCTCAAATCTGAGCTACCTCAGACTGCAGCGATATCCCAGGCGTTTTTTGACGCGATGTTCGCGGACATGGACCGGGGATTGCGCGAAATGGGAACCGGCGATTTGAGCGTCGGCCGCCACGTGAAGCGAATGGCTCAAGGCTTTTACGGCCGCATCCGCGCGTATCAGGATGGGCTCAACGACGATGACGACGCGGCCCTGAGGGGCGCGGTAGCGCGCAATCTCTTTGGCACGGTCGGCGAATCGGCAGAGGCCGTGCCGGCGATGGTCGATTATATTCGTTTTGCCGCCGGCCGACTGGCGCGCCAATCGGCGGCGGAACTGCTCGATGGCAAGGTCGGCTTCCCGCCTCCCAGGCGCGATCGATCGAGCGCCGTGCCAGCCGAGCTTGCCGGTCTGCGATGAGCCAGCCGGATCCGGAATTTTCTCGGCTCGTCCGGCTCGATCGGGTAATCGCGCACCCGCTGCGAACCACGATCGAAGCCACAGCGGAGGAATGCCAGCGGCTTGCCCGGAGGTTCGATCTGGTCACCCTCGATCGGCTCGCCGCCGCTGTGGTGTTGCAGCGCGTCGCCGGCGATCTGATCCGGCTCGACGCCGCTTTCGAAGCCGAGTTCGCCCAAAACTGCGTCGTGACGCTCGACCCTGTGCCGGGCCGGGTCGCCGAGACCTTTTCGTTGCTTTATGGACCGCCCGGAGACCAGCAGGCGGAAATCGAGATTGACGTCGCCGAGACGGTCTTCGAGCCGCTGACCGGCGAGCTAATCGATATCGGGGAGGCGGTGGCTCAGGAGGTGTCGCTGGCCCTTCCGCAATCTCCTCGGTTGCCCGATGCGCTGCTCGAGCCGGCCGAACCCTCTCAATCGCAGGACGGTCCATTCGCGGCGCTCGAGCAACTGCGCCCTTCGTCACAAAACTGATGCGCTGCAACGCAAGTCACCAAGCGCCGTCCGTGTTGCTGCCGGTCGCTTTTTTGGCTAAGACCGCGAAACCCAGTGCAATCCCCGAAACGAGTTGGCCATGGCCGTTCCAAAGAAGAAAACCTCGCCCTCACGTCGCAACATGCGGCGCTCGCACCATTCCCTTAAACCCTCTTCCTATGCCGAATGCCCCAACTGCGGCGAGCTGAAGCGGCCGCATCATTTGTGCGCCTCCTGCGGCTATTACAACGGCCGCGAAGTGATGGCGCAGCGGTCCGAACCCGGCTAACGGGGCGGCGCCGGCAAGAGGCGGCGCGACTATGAGCCAGGATATTACGCTAGCCCTCGACGCAATGGGTGGCTTGCGTGCCCCGGATATGGTCCTGCGCGGGGCCGATATGGCATTGCAACGGCACCCTGGCTTGCGCTTTCTGGTCTACGGTGCCGAACCCGGGCTGCGACCGTTGCTGGCCAAGCTGCCGCGCCTTGCCGGTGCCGTCGATCTGCATCACACCGACGAGGTGGTGATGGATGATGACAAACCGTCGGTGGCATTGCGCTCGGGACGCCAGTCGAGCATGCGGTTAGCGATCGATGCGGTGGCGGATGGTGTCGCCGACGGTGTCGTCTCGGCCGGCAACACCGGAGCCCTGATGGCGATGGCCAAGGTTGTGCTCAAGACGCTGCCGGGGATCGACCGTCCGGCGATCGCTTCATTCTTCCCCACCCGGCGCGGCGAAAGCGTGATGCTCGATCTCGGCGCCAACGTCGAATGCGATGCCGAGAACCTGGTTCAGTTCGCGTTGCTCGGCGATGCTTTTGCTCGTTCGGTGCTGGGTTTGGTCGAACCGACCGTCGGGCTCCTGAACGTCGGCTCGGAAGATCAGAAGGGCAACGATGCGGTGCGCGCTGCCAGTGTCCGGTTGCGCGACCGGCTGAGCCCGCTCCGGTTTTATGGATTTATCGAGGGCGACGACATCCCGGCCGGTACGGTCGATGTCGTTGTGACCGACGGGTTTACCGGGAACATTACGGTCAAGACCGCCGAAGGAACCGCGAAACTCTTCACTGAGTTCATGTCGGCCGCGTTCCGGCATTCGCTCTCGGCGCGGGTCGGTTATTTGTTCGCGCGCAATGCGCTGCGCAAATTGCGAATGCGGCTCGACCCGCGCCGCTACAATGGGGCGGTTTTTCTGGGTCTGCAAGGGATTGCAGTGAAGAGCCATGGATCTACCGACGCTCTCGGTTTTGCCCATGCCATCGGGGTTGCGGTCGATATGAAGATCAACGGCTTCCTCGACAAGGTTCGGGTCGATCTCGAACGTCTCGACGCCGCGGCCGTTGCTGCCCAGCCGGCCGCGTTGTAAGCGCCGCATGACATTGCGCTCCCAAATCATCGGCTGCGGCGCGTATCTGCCCGAGCAGATCCTCACCAATAGCGATCTCGCCGCTCGCCTCGATACCTCGGATGAATGGATCCGACACCGCACCGGCATTGGCGAGCGTCGAGTCGCGGCGAGTGCCGAGCTGACGTCGGACTTGGCAGTGTTCGCGGCCGAGCGTGCGCTGGTCGATGCCGGGATTAGCGGCGGCGATCTTGACCTGCTCGTGCTGGCGACCGCAACCCCGGACCACACCTTTCCGGCAACCGCAACCAAGGTCCAGGCGCGGCTCGGCATGCGTGGAGGAGCGGCATTCGATGTGCAGGCGGTGTGCGCAGGGTTCATTTTCGCGCTCGCGATCGCCGACAATGCTTTGCGGCTTGGCCAGGCACGCACCGCACTCGTCATCGGTGCAGAGACGTTTTCGCGGATCCTCGACTGGTCGGATCGCGGCACTTGCGTCCTCTTTGGCGACGGCGCCGGTGCCTTGGCGCTGACCGCGGTCGCCGATCCAGCGCCGCATGGCCGGGGCGTTCTGTCGACCCATCTGCATTCCGACGGCCGCCAGTATGATATCCTTTATGTCGATGGCGGACCGTCGTCGACTCGGCACACCGGCTACCTGCGGATGGAAGGGAAAGAAGTCTTTCGCCAAGCGGTGGCCCATTTGAGCGAGGTTGTTGATGAGGCGCTCGCTGCCAATGCCGCTACCGCCGCCGACATCGACTGGCTTGTGCCGCACCAAGCAAACAGCCGGATCATCGATGCGGTGGCGCGCAAGCTCGGCCTGCCCGCCGCCAAAGTGGTCTCGACGATCGACCGTCACGCCAACACTTCGGCGGCATCGATCCCGCTTGCGCTCGCCACCGCCGTCGGCGACGGCCGCATCCGGCCCGGGCATCTGGTGCTGCTGGAAGCACTCGGCGGAGGCCTCAGTTGGGGGGCGAGCCTGGTGCGCTGGTAGCCTCCCGACGATCCTGCCGTAGGGCTCCGGTGAACGGCAACGCTTTGGAATTTGACGGCATTTTTGCACCGGAGTAACCTTCTCCAAAAGCAGGGAGGGACAGATGGGGCATACGGTAACGCGGGCGCAGCTCAGCGAAGCGGTTTATCAAGAAGTGGGTTTGTCACGAAACGAATCGGCCGAGCTGGTCGAATCGGTAATCGCCGAAATTTCGGGCGCGCTCGAACGGGGCGAAATGGTCAAGATCTCGTCGTTCGGCAGCTTTGCGGTGCGCCAAAAGGGGCAGCGGATCGGCCGCAACCCGAAAACCGGCCAGGAGGTGCCGATCAGCCCGCGCCGCGTGCTGGTGTTTCGCGCCAGTCATGCGCTGAAGAACCAAATCAACGACGGCCTTGCGGAAACCGCTGAGCCCGGCACCGAGGAACGGGCCGCCAAGGCGTCCTCCGGGTAATGCGGACCGGCATCTGAAGCAAATATCGGGCGGCCAGGTTGCGCCGCCGGGAGCGCCGGCTTATGATGCTGTCTGGCAGGGAAACACCTCAGTCGGAGCGTAGCGCAGCCTGGTAGCGCATCAGCATGGGGTGCTGAGGGTCGAGAGTTCGAATCTCTCCGCTCCGACCAATCCGCTCTTGCCGAACTGCGGCGGGCTGGACCACCGACAGGAGCAGCGTTGTCATGAGCGCTTTGCCGCCAGCTCTCGAGCCCTGGCAATGGCCGGAGGAAGAATGGCGCGGGCGCGTCGATCGGGTGCGCGCCGGGCGCAAGTTGCGGCCGGCGGAATGGCCGGGTGGTGCGTGTTGTGCGGTCGCGCTGTCATTTGACAGTGACCATGAAACGAGCGATCTGCGCGACGGCGGCAACTCGATCGGTCGGCTCGCCTGGGGCCAATACGGCAGTCGCGTCGGCGTGCCGCGCATCCTCAAAGTGCTGGAGAAACACGGCGTCAAGGCCAGCTTTTACGTGCCTGCGGTAACCGCACTGCTGCATCCCGACGAGCAGCGCCGGGTCGTGGCCGAAGGCCACGAGATCGGCATCCATGGCTGGATCCACGAATTGAATTCGGTGCTGCCTTATGAGGCTGAGCGCGATTTGATGCTACGCTCGGCTGACACTCTCGAAAAGGTCAGCGGCTCGCGGCCCGTGGGCGTACGCACCCCGTCCTGGGATTTCAGCCGGCATACCCTGCAGATCGAGCAGGAGATGGGCCTTGCCTATGATTCTTCGCTGATGTCGGACGAAGACTGCTATGAGCTGCTGCTCGACTGCGAGGCGACCGGGGTGGTCGAGCTGCCGGTCGAGTGGGTGCGCGACGACGCCGTCTATTTCATGATGAACCGGTTTTCGGCGTTGCGGCCCTATACGCCGCCCGGGGACGTATTCGACATCTTCCGGCGCGAGTTCGATGCGGCCTATGCCGAAGGCGGCATTTTCCAGCTGACGATGCACCCGCACGTGATCGGGTATCGCTCACGGATCTGGATCCTCGAAGAGATCATCCGCCATGCCCAGGCGCATAAGGGTGTGTGGTTCGCCACCCACGCCGCAGTTGTCGATTGGGCCCGGCAACACGCCGCATAACGCGACCGTTTCGTTTCTCCACAAGCCGTTGCGCCGTTCTGCTCGACCCTCTCCCTTCCTCGGATACCGCGAGGGTTGCGGTGGTGTTGGCACAGAGAGAGTGGTGATCGGCGCGGTAATCGCCAGATAGCGGCTATGGACTCAGGAAACTGGACGGCTGACGGGGCGGCGCCAATGGCGGCGCGCTGCGGCTATGTCGCACTTATCGGGGCCCCTAACGCCGGCAAATCGACGCTCTTGAACCGGGTCGTGGGCCGCAAGCTCGCGATCGTAACACCCAAGCCCCAAACGACGCGCACCCGAATGCTTGGCATCGCGATCGAGGGCTCGGCGCAGCTTATATACGTCGACACCCCCGGCATCTTTGCGCCGCGCCGTCGGCTCGACCGGTCGATGGTGGCGGCGGCATGGTCTGGCGCGGAAGACGCCGACGAGACTGTGTTGCTGGTCGATGCGGCGCACGCGGTCGGGAGCGAGGTCAGGCGCATCGTCGAACACCTCGCGAAACGCGGGCGACGATCGATTCTCGCGCTGAACAAGATCGAAGTCGTCCGCCGCGACCGCTTGCTCGAGCTCACCGCAGATTTGACCCGCGAGGGAGACTTCGACCCTGTCTTTATGATCTCTGGGCTGCGAGGCGATGGCGTCGATGACATCAAACGCTATCTCGCCCGTGCCGTGCCGCCAGGGCCGTGGCTGTTTCCCGAGGACCAATTATCCGA
>DASXMC010000673.1:0-2760 GCA_036495885.1 Allostellaceae bacterium
TCATCAACGTTACTCCTATTCTCGTACTCGGGCGTTGGCCGCGATTACCGCGTCCGGGTCAGCCGCTCATTCGGGCAAATTCGGCAGAGGGTGTGAGCGGCCGATAGGTGTCGACCCCGACGCTGGTACTGGTGCGGCGCAAATCAGGCTTGCGGTGGGCCTGAAATTCAGCGCGATAGGCCTCGTTGGCGCCGTGGAGGATCCCCTGCGGCGTGTGCCGGAAGCTACCCGGCCGGCGGCCGCTGGGGTCCTCGTCAGCATGGCTCAGCATGACCTCGTCCATGTCGATGTTGCGGTGATAACTGGGCAGTTCCTCGGCCTCGAGATCGGCGACGGCGATCTGCGGAACGATGCTCAATACGACAAAGCCCGGCGCCTCGAAGGTCACCCAGGACGAAGGCGGAACATGGATCCGATCTGACATGATCGGAAGGATATTCCGTACATTGAGCTTGAACGGGAACAGATCGCCCTTCCAGCCGACCACTTTCATCGGATCGTTGCGATAAAAAATCGAGCTGTGCCCGCCGTGATGCTTCAGCCGCACCTCGTATTCGTCCTGCTTCGGCCAGCCGTAGTCGACGATATCCGGCACTTCGAGCATCGTCGGGTCGATCGGCGTGTGGCGGCCGACCTGTTCGTGCTCGCAAAGGCCGATCGGCTGCGGTGCTTCGACAACCAGCAACAGGCTGTCGCCGGCCTCTGGCATGTGCCGAAAGGTCGTCGCCTTCGGCAGAAAAACCCAGTCGCCGGGTTCGTAGGAGAGCGGCCCGAACTCGGTCGCGAATATGCCGCGCCCGCGATGCACGAAGTAGAGGAGATCGCCCTCCATATCGCGATAGCAATAGGGCATTGCCTCCCGCCGCCGGCTGATTGCGACGGCAACATCGTCGTTCGAGAGCAATGTCTGCCAGCCGCCGCGCGGGTCGCTAGCATCGGGGGCGACGACATCGGCGCTGTCGACCTGACGCGGTCGGTAGTCGCCTTCGAAGCGAACGACCTCGTTCGGCCCGTCGGTGCGGTATAGCATCGCAACCGGCCCGGCAAAGCCCTGCCGGCTCAAATGCTCCTCGCGCAGATCGCCGAGCCCGACCCGGGCCTGACGCACAAAGCGGCCGCGCGTAAAGTGAATCCAAGACCGCGTCATCCCATCCTCCCGCAGCGAGCCGTTTTAGCTTCAACGGATGGCCTAGATTACCGCAAAGGCGCCGCCCAACAACCCACCCAGATCCGTCGGATAGGCGGGATCGGCCCAAGAGCGATGTTCTCCGTCGGCTGGAGCAGGGGCGGGGATCACCGCCCACCAGGGGCCACCCTTGAGGAAGCGCCCGAAAATACGCAACAATTTCGCTTTTGCTGGCAGCCGCTTCTCACAGCTCTTGTGCAACGGTCGATAAGCTACGGCGACCACCTGTCTCTCACGAGCGCGCCGGCGTCGGCTTGGCACTGCTCGCCGATCTGATCGCATCAAAGAAATTGCGCCCGCAGATTCCAGTGAAGGCGCTATGGAGCGAAATCGGCATGGTCGCCCGCCGGCTGATCGATCGCGAGTTCACCGGCAAGACGGTGATGCACATCAGTTAGGTTCACGAAAACTAACCGAGCCCGAGTTTCACGCGGACCTAGCTTGCTCGGCGACTGGTCGCAACGTCCGCTTCGGCAGCATGACGCCTGCGGAGAGCTTTCAATCGACCTTTTCAAACTTCTGCAGGGACCGCAGGTCGGCGGGGTACGGTTTTCCTGGGTAGATTTGCGGCCATGCGGTCCAGGAGACCTCGCCGACATAGACGTCGCCATGAGAATCGACGGCCAGGCCGTGCGGCGCCAGGAACTTGCCGAGTTCGGTCCCGGCCGGAGTGTCGCCAAAGCGCCCGATCAACTTGCCCTGGTGGTCGACGATGCTGACCCGCGGCCCGAGATTGGGGATGTCGCGGCTGACCGCGGCAGCGGGGCCAACCTCGCCGATATAGAAGATCGGTTGATGGCCATACGGCATGAAGAGACCACACGGGCGATGCAGGTTCTGCCACTGCGTCTCGAACTTGCCGTTGCCGTCGAACACCTGCACCCGGTGGTTCTCGCGGTCGGCGACATAAACCCAGCCATCGGCGTCGCAGCAGATGTTGTGGACGATATTGAACTCGCCCTCGCCGGTGCCGGGCTCGCCCCAGGACATCAACAGCTGGCCGTCGGGCGTATATTTGTGGACCCGTGAATTGCCGTAACCATCCGAGACATAGATGTCGCCCTGGGGCGAGAGGGCGGTATGAGTACAGCGATGAAAGGGCTCGCCGCTCATATAGGGCGCCGGCTTGCCGGGGACGCCGAGCTCCAGCAGCACCTTGCCGTCGAGGGTGACCTTGCGGAGGAAATGCCCGCCATCGTCGGTGAGGAACATCGTATCGTCCGGCGCCATGTGGACGCCGTGCGCCCGAGGATACTGGCCTTCGCCCCAGGCGTGCCGGAAATTGCCCTCGCGGTCGAACACCATCATTGGATGCTCGCCACGATTGAACACATAAACATTGTCATGGCTGTCGACACCGACACCGCCGACCTCCTTGAAGGACCAGCCAGCCGGCAATTTCGCCCAGTCGGCGTTGACCCGATATCTGAACCTGCCGCTACCGACGATCATCGAAATATTCCTTCTCCGCTGGCGGTTCGGTTTGGACCACTATAGAGCGGCAGCCGGCGAAGCGAGGAGGGGATCATGCGTCTGAAGGACAAAGTGGCGATCGTCACTGGCGGCGCTCATGG
>DASXMC010000674.1:0-9519 GCA_036495885.1 Allostellaceae bacterium
GCGATGCCGCGGCGCGGCAACCAGATGGGCCGTGGCATCCCGAGTACGACCTATCCCTGCGCGCCGGGCGGCCCCAACGATTACGCCTTCATTACGGCACAGCAACAGATGTGGCCAGCCTTCACCGAAGCGATCGGCCGCCCCGACCTCGCCGGTGACCCGCGCTTTTCGGACGAAGAGGCGCGTTGGGAGAACCGCGACGCGCTGAACGCGATTATCGAGGAATGGACCCGCGCCCGAACGAAGCACGAGGTAATGCGTATCCTCGGCGCGGCCGGTGTGCCGTGCGGCGCCTGCCAGGACACCGGCGAAGTCCTGGCCGACCCTCATCTGGAGGCGCGCGAGATGATCGTCGATGTCGACTACCCAACCCGCGGCACCTATCGGACCGTCGGCTGCCCGGTCAAGCTATCGGATTCACCGGTCCAGGTGAACCGCCCGCCGCTGCTTGGCGAGCATACCGAGCCGTTGCTCGGCGAGCTGTGCGGTGTCGGACCGGTGGAGGTTAGGCGGCTGCGCGACGACGGGGTCGTCTGAGCCATCAGCCGCGAGCCGAGGACCCTGAGCGAGCGAGACCGCGTCTATCGCTCGCTGTGAAAGCGGGGTTATCGCACGCTCGACGTAGCGGCAGGCTGGGGTCTGCGGAATTATGCTCAATAATCGTGATAGCTAATTCTGGCGGTGGCTGAGGTTGTTCGCTGCGTCAGGTGTCGTTGATCCGGTAGGCGCGAACCGCTGTGTCGTAGAACAAGGCGGTGCGTTCCGAGGGTGAGTAATTCTGCGAAAAGCGCTTGAACGCGTTGAACAGGATGTGATGTGAAAACGACACCTTGTCGACCGGAAAGTTGCTCTCAAACATGCAGCGTTCCGGGCCGAACTGCTCGATGCAGTAGGTCATCAGCGGCGCTATCGATGCCGCTAGTTCTGCCGACCCGATCGGCTTCTCGCGAGTGTGCCAGTCAAAGCCGAGGCGCGGCATGCCGATACCGCCAAGCTTGAGGTTGACGTTGGGGCACTGGGCGACCGCGGCGATGCCGCGGCGCCAGGTCGCGAATAACTCCTCGTCACGCCCCGTGTAGGGACCGACCCGCTGCAATCCGCCCAAATGGTTTAGCACGATCGTCAGCTCGGGCACCGCTTTGGCGAAATCGGCGAGTTCGGGTAATTGCGGAAAGCACACCCCAGTATCAAGCGACATTCCCATCCGCGCCAACACCCGGGCCCCCGCACGATAATCGGCAGAGGCGAGCACGCCCTGTTTCTCGCGATTGCCAATTTCCGGATGGGGGTCCCAGGTGACCGTGTGGCGGATGCCGCAAAACCGGTTGGGGCTTGCCGCTTGCAAGGCCTGCAACACCGGCTCGACCCGGTCGCCGAGTTTGAGGTCGGCGTGGCCGACGATCGCCGCCGCCGCCCGGCACGGGCCGTAAAGTCCAGTGGCGCTTGCTGCTGCCAGTCCTTGGACGAATTCGACTTCGCCGACTGGGCGGAGTTCCGGCGGGCCATCCGGCCGGTACATGGAACGCGCTTCAATAAATACCGTCGAGCGGACATTGTGCCCGCAATTGACCTCGGCGGCCAATTCATGCAGCAGATAGCGCTGATAAGGGATACGCTCGGAGCGGAAATCCCAGAAGTGGTGATGCGGATCGCAGATCGCGATCTCCGGCTCCAGGGTCTCTTCCCGGGTTAGCGCGAGCCAGTCATTGCCACCATACGGCATCGTCGTCCCTCCGTTGCAAGCTTCTTAATCTTACAATCTTTATGCACGACGGGGTGAGGCAGCAAGCCACCGTTGGCATCGCATGATCAGCATTATCTCATATTAGCCGAAGTTGAGCGTCCCCAGCGCTTGATCCAGGGTATTGACGATGCGGTCACACTCGGCACGGGTGACGACCAAAGGCGGGGACAGCGTGATGGTGTTGCCGTATCTGCGGCCCCCGCCGCCGCGGCCGACGAGCACGCCATGGTCCCGGCAAAAATCGACAATATTACCGATCTGTGCCGCGCTCACCGGCTCTTTTGTGCTGCGATCGGCAACCAGTTCCACCCCGACAAGCAGCCCCTTGCCGCGGACATCACCGACGATCTTGTGGCTCATCAAGGTGCGCAACCCATCGATCAGGTAGGCGCCCGTCGTTGCCGAGCGGTCGGCAAGCCGTTCGGCCTCGATGATTTCGATGTTGCGCAAGGCGACGGCAGCCGCGGCCGGGTGGCCGCCATAGGTATTGACTTGAGCGACCTGGCGGTTCTCTATCGGATCGCCGTAGAAGCTGTCGAATACGCTGTTCTTCACAACCGTCGCGGCGATCGGCAGATACGCGCTGGAGATGCCCTTGGCAAGGGCGACGATGTCGGGCGACACCCCATAGTGCTGGTGCGCGAACATCTTTCCGGTGCGACCGAAGCCGTTGATGACCTCGTCAACATGCAAAAGGATGCCGTATTTGCGGCACAGGTTTTCGACCTCGGGAAGATATTCGTCGGGTGGCACCGCCACACCGACGCCGCTCATGATCGGCTCGACGATCACCTCTGCTACAGTCTCGGGTCCCTCGCCGAGAATGGTGGTCTCGATGTTCTTGACGCAAGCAAGGCCGCAGCTCGGGTAGCTCAGGCCGAACGGGCAACGATAGCAATAGGGGGGCGCGACATGCACAAAGTCGCCCGAAAACGGCTCGAATTTGGCCTTGCGCTCGCCCATGCCGCCGGCGTCCAGGGTGGCGAGCGTGGTGCCGTGGTAGCCGAAATAGCGGCTGATGGTCTTGAAGCGATATTCCCCGGGGTATTCGTGTTTCATGTATTGCCGGGCGATCTTGAAGCCAGCTTCGTTTGCCTCGGAACCCGAGTTGACAAAATAGGTGTGATAGCCGGCGCCCATCAGACTATTAATCTTCTCGGCCAATGTCGCAGCCGGCACGTTCATTGCCGTGTGCGGGAAATAGGACAATTGTCGCATCTGCTCCGCCGCGACCTCGGCAAGCTCGGTGCGGCCATAGCCGATGTTGACGCACCACAACCCAGCCATGGCATCGAGAAAGGCGGCGCCATCGGCGTCGAAGATCGTCGAGCCCTCGCCGCCCGTGACGACCATCTGCTTGCTTTCCAATACCTTGTGCTGAACGATGGGGTGCAGGACGTTTTCGAGATCCTGCTGCACCACGGCTTGGCGCACAGCGGGATCGGGAGAGTTGGAAAGCGACATATCTGCCTCGCGAGGTTGACCAAGCACGTTGATTTGAACTCAGGCCTGTTGCGCTACGCTACTGGGTGGCTGCATTTGGCCTACGCTACGATCGTCGGCCGCAGAGCTTTTTGCCACCTGCATTTGCTCTAGTGACCTTTCCGTAAAGGCCTGAGTGTTGCACCTCGAGGGCGGCTCTGGGCGTGGATTCCAGCGCTCGGCCGCTTCCCGTGCCGACGGCAAAGTTGCGCCCATACCGGCCATTTTCTGACGTCCGATCAACGCGCGAACGGATTCAGCGAGCAGTTCAATGACGATAACACTCACGTTCGGGTTATTTGCGCCGCATCTGAGACAGACGGATCACGAGTTACGTCCCGGCATGGACGGAGATGGTCGTCGACATCTGGTGTTCGTCATCGGCTGCTAGGCGGACCTCGTTATCGGCGATGTTCCCGGTCTCGACGCAAATCATGCTGCGCCAAGCCGGGTCGCCAAGATCGCTCATCCCGGCAGCCTTTCCGGCCCAAGGGTTCCACACCACGCTCGACGCGGCACCGTCTTTTTCGACAACGATGCCACGGCGCCACCCACGATCTTCGACGGCGCATTGCCGCGGTGTGTCGAGGTAGACCCTGTCGGTCTCGGCCGCGACGGTCACCAGCGCCTCGGTCTGCCGCCTGCGCCGGGCCATATCGGTCTTATCGATGTAGGTCGTGTCGGCGAGGCCAGAGACTACAGCGTCCGAGATATCGGAAATCGCGAAATAGGTGTGCAGCGCCTCCTCGAAGAGGATCGGATGCGTCGCACGGTTTTGAACGATAAGGTGCAATGATAGGGTTTGCGCGAAAGTTACCGTGTAAATCGCGCGAAACGGCTCCGGCCAGATCGCCGACCCGACATCGTCGTCGGCAAGGCTGAAGGACAAGGCAAGCTGCTCGCGGCCGCCGGCCTCGACACTGTCGAGATGCCAGGGTGCGGTACGCGCGAAGCCATGCTGCGGTGCTGCCGGTGCTTGCCGGCTCGCACCGAACCAAGGGAAGATGATAGGGATGCCGCCGCGGATTGCCCTTCCCGGCGCAAAGGCACTATTGGGGCTGACGAAGAGCACCGGCCTGTCGCCCGATTTCTTCCAGCCAGTCACCTGCGCTCCCTGCAGGTGAAGCTCGCCGGCCATGCCGTCGAGCGAGATCACGGCCTTGACCAACCCGAGTTCCGTTTCGACGAATTCAAGGGTGTCGGCTATGCCAAACTCGACCGTAAGCTCTTCGACCCGCATCGCAGCTTCCTTTCTCGGGAGATTATGACAGTCGCCCGTCGAGGACGCCATGCAATCTCGTCCGCCGGACGGCTCACAGCACCTGCCGGTGTCGAGTTTTGGTGCGCGCATCGGTAGGATCAGCGCGTCCGGGGGGATCGAGGGTGGGGCGATGCGGCGGCCGGTGAACTTTTGCAAGAACAAGCCGCTACCGCAGCTTTGGGATGGGGTGCGCCCCATATATCGTGCTCGAGCGGCGGCGGCTCTACCGGAGGCATGTAGGCACGTTCCGTACATCGTCCTGCGTTTGGTAACACCCTTGCGCCAGGTTCCCTCAGAGAGAACAATGAGCAGTGAAGCAATAAAATTGCGGTCACGCCACCAAGGGGAGAGAGTGCCATGGACCTCGGATTGCAAGGCAAGCATGCGATCGTGACCGGCGGCAGTCGAGGCATTGGCAAAGCCATTGCGCGGGAATTCGCTCGCGAAGGGGTCGATGTGGCGATCGTGGCACGGAACAAAGGGGATCTGGAGGCGACGGCGCGGGAGCTGGCTGCCGAGACGAACCGGCGCATCGTTCCACTCGCAGCCGATGTCACCAGCAAGGAGCAGGTGGACCGCATGGTCGCCGAGGCGGCGCAGCAACTGGGTGGCCTGCACATCCTGGTTAACAGCGGTTCCGCGCCAGGAGGCTCGACCACCGCGACCGGCCCGATCGAAACCGTCATCGACGAGGATTTGCTGCAGGATTTTAACGTGAAATATGTCGGAGCGCTGCGCTGTTCTCGCGCCGTCATTCCTTTCATGAAGACAGAGGGCTGGGGCCGTATCATCAACATCAGCGGCGGCAACGCCCGCAACGCCGGCAATCTCAGCGGCGGCGCCCGCAATGCCGGCCTGGTGCACATGACAAAAACGCTGGCGGTCCAATTGGGCCGTCATGGGATCACCGTCAATTGCATCCATCCCGGCACGACCCGCACCGAGCGCACGCCGAGCCTGCTCGCTGCCCGCGCCACTCAGCTGGGCGTATCCCCGGAAGATGCGGAGCGGCAGGACTTCGCACCGGATTCGCCGAGGGGCAATGCCATCTGCCGCATGGTGGACGCCTCGGAGGTCGCGTTCGTCGCGGTATTCCTGGCCTCGGATAAGGCCTGGGCGGTCTCCGGCGAGCTGGTGGCGGCATCCGGCGGGGCCGGCCGGTCAGTATATTACTGAGCAGCGATTAGAATGCGTATCCATTGCAATCGGCCAAGCCGCCGCCAGCTCGCCGCCATGCCAGTGTCGCGTTGCCGCTGCGGCCTCCATTGGCACGCTGGCATTCGTTGACTACAGGCGGCAGGACTGGCGGCTGTTGCCCCCTTCCAGTCATCGCCCAACGCCACCGAAACGGCACAGGCCGGGGGTGATGGCCGACGTTCCGCATCGGGCTTCGGACTGTCGGGAGTGACCCTCAGCAGACCCAGCGAGTCTAGTTGCGGATTCACAAATAAAAAAGCGTGGCGACTCTCAAATGCTCGGCTGAGGGTTGGACCGACCCGCACAGCGCCTCCCTGGACTCGAGGTGAATTGTCGGCAGCCGCCCGATGCCGCGCCGAGCGCATTTCTGCCGGCGTCCCATGGCCAGCCCTCGCGCGCCCGTCGCGCCCTGGCCGAAGGGAGCGGTCATGGAGCGTCCGCTCGAATTTTTGACCTACGAGGCTTCGTAGAGCTTCCGGTCATCTCCCTTCGGTGAGGAGTGGAGGCCGCGGACTGCTCGCTGGGGGCTCGGCGCCAGCTGTCCCATGGCGGTTCCTGCCCAAAGCGCGCCGCGAGAAAGTCGACGAAGGCGCGTACCTTGGCCGATAGATAGCGGTTGTGCGGATAAAGGGCGCGCAGCGGTAGCGGGGGCGCCATGTAATCGTCCAGCACCGTCACCAGCCGTCCGGACTGCAGCGCATCGCCGACGAGATAGGTCGGTAGATACGCGAGGCCATGTCCGGCGATCGCGGCGACGATCAGCACCGCCCCGCTGTTGGTGCGCAGGTTTCCCATAGGCGAGATGTTCAGCGCGGTGCCGTCTGCCGCCATCAGATGCCATGTGCGGTAGTAGGATGACCCGGTTTCAGCCACCGTAAGGCAATTGTGGGCTGTCAGATCGGCGGGCGTCCGCGGCTTGCCGTGCTTCTCGAAGTAGCTCGGTGCGCCGCAGACGACCATGCGGCAGGGAGCGAGCTGGCGGGCGATCAGGCTCGAGTCCGGAAGCTCCCCGACCCGCACGGCGACATCGAAACCGTCCTCGATCAGATCGACGATACGCTCGCTTAGCATCAGTTCGACGGAGATTGCGGGAAAGCGTGTGGTGAAATCGGCCATGGCGGGCGCCAGCTGCAGTATGCCGAAAGTCGGCGTCGCATTGACGTGCAATTCCCCGCGCGGGGCCGCGTGCATGTCGCTAACGGCGTGCTCGGTTTCCTCGAGATCGGCCAGCAGCCGCGTGCAGCGCTCGTAATAGGCGCGGCCAGTCTCGGTGAGGCTGACCTTGCGCGTAGTGCGGTTCAGCAACCGCGCTCCCAGCCGTTCCTCGAGCTCCTTCACATGCAGGGTGACCATGCTCGCAGAAATACCGAGCCGGGCTGCGGCACCGGCAAAGCTGCCTCTCTCTGCGACCTTCGCGAAGACCCGCATGTTGTCGAAGCGGTCCACAGGGCTCTCCGATCATTGAGCAAGATCAAATAGTATATTTTATCCGGGCGATATTATCAAAGGCTCATGCAGGGTCCAGTCTATTAGGCGGAGGAAACGCTAGAAGGCGTCATATGCTCACTCTCTGCAAATCCACGGTCCTAAGTGCGGCGTTTTTGGCCGGAGGCCATCGCGGCAAATGCGGATCCCGCCAGCACCAATGCGGCGGAGACGGTCACCAACGGCGTGAGCGGTTCCCAATCGCAAGGCCGCGATCTCGCGGCTCTCCCACCCTCCACTGCGATGCCAGCTCCAAACAGAATAACACTGCCCGAGGTCACCGTTTTCGCGCCGTGGTGTCGGGCCGCGCGTCAGCTCTTTTGGCACGATCAGGACCGAGCACTACGAGGTATCACCGGATTTCGACGAGACATCGCTATGCATCCCTACACAACCGGCAATGGCCCGTGGCCCGGCCCGGGAACTTCAGGGCGGCTTGATAAGCCTAGCTCGCACCACTTCCGGCAGCGCTCCTTAGGAAGCATCCAATGAGCGATTAGCTGTCATGCACATCGTATCCGCGGCTGAGTTCAGGAGAGTGCACGTTCGGAGCTGGCTCGCGGCTCGTGTTTCGCGGTTGTCGCCTAACGTTGTTCAGGTCGACGTCATTGTTGCCGCCGCTGATGCCAAGGGATCAGCATGGTCGGCCCTCTCGGGCGGCTCGACGCGACGCCGTTCAGCGGGTGAGCGATGGACGAGGTCGTCAGAAGGGTCATTGACGTGGCACGCAGTCGCCGCGGCTTGGCTCCTTTGCATCTGCATCGCCGCGCTGGCCCTGGGGGTGACAAGTGGACTCCACAACAGCGAACTGCCCGCCGCGACAGTGGCCGACAAGACCGCGATTGGGGAGACCGCGATGCTGGCGGGATCGTTGTTCGCCCTGTTTCAGAGCAGTACCAGGCCACCGGCGCAAGGCGGTCAACGACATATTCTGTTGACCAACAATAGCCGGGAACCAATTATCGAAGTCTATACCTCAAATCCCAGCGCGGGCAATTGGCAAACCGACCTGCTGGGCTCGGAGTTTCTGCTTCCTGGGGGCTCGGTGCTCGTCGATATTGACGATCATGGGAGTTGCTGGGTCGACGTTAAAACCGACTTCGACGACGGATCGGACGTCGTAAATCGGCGCGTCAATATCTGCCGGGCCGAGAGCGATGCAGTTTCGCTGCGATAACGCCTGCTTGCACTCATCGCGGTCCTAAGTCTTATTCTCACTCTTTGCAAATCCACGGTCCTGAGTGTCGGGTTGTTGGTCAGCGTTGCTGCGACGGTGCATGCGCAATCCGTGTCGCGCTACCGCCGGGCGGTGGCGCGCCGGCGGAGACTCACACTCACACTCAGACGGCCCGGTCGCCCGTATTTGGATCGACGCAGAGCTTTTTCCCTAAGCCCGGCGGCGGGGGGTTGATAAAGGAGGAGCACCACCAGCCGCAGGCTGATTGGAATGCAGATAACGCTGCATATCCCTCTTCCACAAAGCCAATCAGCTCCTCCGCCGGGGGTGGGGCCGGCCTTGGGTCGGCCCCAAGGCCAACAACTAGGGGCTTGTTCGGCCGAGCGAGCGCGCCCGGCTCGCCTTCGGCCCGGGGGCCGATCGTTGGCCCTCGGGCGCGGGAAAGGGCTTCGAGGGCGAGCCCGGGGCTAGCGTTCGGACCCACCGGCTGCCGAGGTGATCGCGGGGTGTCGCTCCTGAACCGACAGCCGCGCAGCAGCTGCTCCGCTGTCGCGCGGCTGATCCGCCCACAAAAAACGGTAACGCCTGAGGGTTCAGCAACAGCCATTCGGGCGGATGGTCAGGTATGCGGTTGATTTCGCAGTCACCGGATCCTTTGGCGAGGATGCACACCATGAGCGACCAGGAAAGGTAAGTCTGGGAGGATCGACCTGAGCCCTTCGGCTGCGGCACCGGCGAAGCTGTTGCTTTCCACGACCTTAACGAAGACCCGCATGTTGTCGAAGCGGTCCACAAGGCTCTCCGATCATTCAGTAATATCGAATAGTCTATTCGATCCGCGCAATATTATCAAAGATCCGTGCAGGGTCCACTCTATCAGGCGGAGGAAACGCTAGAAGGTGTCATATGCTCACTCTTTGCATATCCACGGTTCTGAACGCGGCGTTTTTTGGCCGAAGTCATAATCGCGGCAAACGCGGATCTCGCCAGTACCAATGTGGCTGGGACCGTCGCCGACGGCGTGAGTGGTCTCGCGGCTTTCCCACCTTCCACTGCGACGCCGGTCCCAAACTAAGAAAAATTCGCTCGCTCTGTCGAAGCCGCTCTCCTCGAGCGTCGTCTCGTTGCCGACCATTTCGAAGGAGCACGCCATGCCAGAGGTTCACGACAATT
>DASXMC010000675.1:0-1530 GCA_036495885.1 Allostellaceae bacterium
GGGAGGGAATGGTCAGCGAAATCAGCCGTGAAACCGCGTTGTCGATCGTATCGAGGTGGCGGCAGGCGTCGATCAATTCGGCGAATTGAGTCTCGGGGATCGCGAGACCTGGGGCGATCGGGCGGATCCGCCTCGCCTCCTCCTCGAAATCCCAGATGAATTCGCGCCCGGTGCCGTCTTTGGTAAAACTGCGACCGTCCTTCAGGAACACCGTGATCCGCGGACCGAATAGCGCGCGGCGCACGGTCGGGATCAGGGTCACGCGGCGCATCAGGTCGAGCACCGCCGGCGGGTCGCTCTCGCCGGGGCCGGGGTGATCGCCGCGCAACAGCGGGTAGCCGCGCTCGATCGCACCCCAGGCGGTGAAATATTGCGTGCTGCCGACTTCCGGCGGGTCCGCGATGCCGCGGCTGGGGAAAGCCGGGCTCGGGTATTCGGTCTCAAACCAATTGACCAGCGCCTCGATGCGGTCGATGTCCTCGGCGCGAATATTGTGCTCCTCGCACAGCCGGGCGGTCACGTCGACATGGGCGATGTTGTAGCCCGCCGTCGAATAGATCCGGTACAACGTTTCGAGAAAAATCCAGTCATGGCCCAGACCCTCGGTGATCTTCGCGAGATCGGTGTGGTTCGCGCCGGTAAAGCTGTAGCGCAGCTCGCCGCGGTTGTTGCCGGCATAGGAGTGGTAAAACCCAGCCTCGCCTTCGAGGGTGGTTTCGCCGCCGGGTGTGCCGTGCCGCGCCAGCGCGACCGCGAGGAGCGCGTTGCGCACCGCACCCCCTTCGCGCAATGAGCGCCCGCCGCTGCGCGCACCCTCGAGGTTGCCCGCGGCAAGATTGACGCATTGCGCGATGGCGCCATGGATCTGCTCGGCGTCGAGCCCGCCGAGCTTGGCGGCGGCGATTGCCGCCCCGAAAATTCCGAACACCGGCCCGGCGTGAAAGCCGCGCGACATCACGGTCGGGATGAATTCGGCGGCCATGCGTTCCATGACCTCATAGCCGGCGGCGACCGCGACCAGGAACTCGCGCCCCGAAACCCTCGAAATTTCCGCCGCGGCCAAGGCCGCCGGCAGGATCGCGGTGCCGGGGTGGGTCAGCATTCGAAACGTGTCCCATTTGCCGCCGGCAAAGATCGTCTCGGTGTTGACAAAAGCGGCACCCGCCTTGGTCAACCGGGCGCCGTTGCACAGCACCGTCGCGACCCCGCCGGCGCCCGCTTCTTCATCCAGCATCAAGGCTAAGGCTTGCCGGCTCGCCGGCATGTCGTGCGCGACGAGCGCCGAGGCGAGCGCCTGCAGGGTCACCCCCTTCGCCCGGTCGACGACCGCCGCCGGCAGATCCTCGTATTTGAGGCCGGCGATAAAGCGGCCGAATTCCCGGCTCAGCGACATGGTGGCGCTCCCACTAAATCCTGAACGCTTTGCGGCTCACTCGTGCTGGCATCGCGGTGCCCCGACCACGGCCAAGCTATTGAGCGGGATCGGCCGCGGAGGGCGGGATGGTCGGCGACCACTTGCCGTCGGATCGG
>DASXMC010000676.1:0-3436 GCA_036495885.1 Allostellaceae bacterium
CGAGGGCGTGCACATGTCGATCAAGCAGATGTCGGGGCAGCTGCTGTCGGTCGATATCGCCGACCAGGAGCGCTACATCGACTTGCAGCGGATGCGCGCCCGCCAGATCTGGGACGAGTGCAAGCATTCGAAGCTGCACGCCGACGTGCTGTTGGGCAAGGGCTGGATCAAACACGAACGCGAGCTGATGGACATCGCCGCCGCCAACGCCCAGCCGCTGCCCGCCTATTTCGGGATGTCGATGATGTTCCCGCACATCCATCCGTTGTCGCGGGCGGCGCAGAATTACTACCAGGAGGCCAATGCCTGCATCGGCATCATGGCCTATCTCGACCGTGTGGCCGATCCGCTCGTCCGCCACGAGCATCTCTCGCAGCGCGACGAAGAGCTGATGCATTTCATGGAAGGCAAGTTCCAGATCGATTTCCTGTGCTCGACCCCCGAAACGCAACAGCCGGTCGAGGAAGCGCTGGGCTATCTGTTGCACCAGATCGCCGGCATTCGATGACTGCTATTCCGGTCGTCATTGCGAGAAGCGTAGCGACGAAGCAATCCCGACGAGATTGCTTCGCGGAGTTTATTCTCGGGCCGCGCACAGCGCGGACCCGGGGGCTCGCAATGACGAGTGCGACGCGATGAAGGTTCGGATCGACTACGCGTTCTGCAATTCCTGCGGATTGTGCCGCGAGGTCTGCCCGGAATCGGCAATCCGCCCGACCCTGCTCGAACCGCGCCACCTCTACGAAGTCCAGCCGGAAAAATGCACCGGCTGCGGCGATTGCCTCGACTATTGCCCCGCACCCGGCGCTCTGGTGGAATATCAAACGGCGACGTGAAATGGAGCGCGGGCCTCTGGCCCGTATGCGGGCGCGACGCCCGCGGTCCAATCGAGAGCGGAGACGGAAATGGCGCGGAAATACGATCTGATTTCATCGGACGGGCATCTCGAAGTGCCGCCGGAGCGGTGGGTGCATCGCGTTCCAGAAAAATACCGTGACCGAGCGCCGCGCACCGTGCATCTGCCGGACGGCGGCGACGCCCAGATGATCGAAGGGCAGCCATTGCTGGAGGCGAATTTTCTCGATCTGCGCGCGGGCCGCGCCGAGGGCACCTGGCAGCCGTTCGGCCTCAAGGTCGCCGATGCCGCCGGCACCGGCTCGCCCGAGCAGCGCGTAAAGGAGCAGGACATCGACGGCCTCGATGCCGAGGTGTTGTTTCCGGCGATGGTCGCGGGTCCGGTGTTCTGGCGCAACATCAGCCATGACGAGCCCTACAAGGCGGTAATTCGCGCCTACAACGACTGGCTCGCCGAGGAATATTGCGCGGTCGCACCCGACCGCCTGTTCGGCATGGGCGTCATGCCGATCACCAATGTCGACGACGCGATCGCCGAAATGCAGCACTGCAAAAAGCTCGGACTAAAGGGCGTCCAGCTCGGCGCCTTGCCCAATGCCAAGGGCTACCCAACCCCGGAGGACGACAAGTTCTGGGCCGCGGCGGTCGATATGGGGATGCCGGTCACCTGCCATGTCGCGTTCAACCGCACCGGTGCCAGAGCAACCCAGCCAACTTTCAAATACCCGAAAGAAGATCCGGTGCTGATGCAACGGCTGCGCCGCCCGTTTCTCGAATGGATCTGCAATTTCGGCTTGGCGCCGTCGGTCAGCGTCGCTCAGCTGGTGTTGGCCGGCGTGTTCGAGCGTTTTCCACAGCTCAAGATCTTCTTTGCCGAGACGCGGCTCGGCTGGGTTCCGTTTTGGCTCGAGCACGCCGACCTCTGGTATCAGCGCCACATCGGTTGGGCGCAGGAGTATCTCGGCTTCGAGCCTTTGAAGGAATTGCCGAGCCACTATGTCCGCGAGCACGTCTATTTCAGCGTGCAGTACGAGCGCGTGGCGGTCGAGGAGCGCCAGCATGTCGGCGTCAACCGGATCATGTTCGCGACCGACTTCCCGCATATCGAGAACGAATTCCCGAATTCGCGCCCGATCATCGACAAGATCTATGCCGATGTGCCGGAGGCCGACAAACGCCGGATCTGGGCCGACAATTGCATCGAATTCTTCAAGCTCGATCAGGCGGCCTGACCCCCTTGGCGGGATCGGGAGGATGGAATGCACTGCTTATGGATTTCGGCAATTTGCGGAGCCATTGCCATGGCATTGACGGCAAGCCCGCCGGCGCAAGCGGCCGAAACAAGCGGGGCCGTGTATGTCGTGGCCTATTGCGAGGCGGCGCCGTCCGATATTGCCAAGGTCGCCGCCGATCTTCGCCAACTCGTTGCGGCCAGCCGCAAGGACCCCGTCAATCTCGCCTACGAGGCGTTTCAGGAAATCGGCCGGCCAAGCCGCTTTGCGATTTTCGATGGTTGGCGCGACGCGGCCGCACGCGAAGCGCACCGCAACACTGCGGCGACCGTAGCGTTTCGCGACAAGGTTGGACCGCTGTTGGTCGGACCGTTGGAGATCCGCGACCACACCGGGTTTTCGATCGTCAGCCCGCAACCGCCGGGCGGCAGCGAAGCGGTCTACGCCCTGACCCATGTCGATGTGTTTCCAGCCGGCAAGGAACAGGCCGCCGCACTCGTCACTGCGCTTGCTGAAGCCAACCGCAAATTGCCGGGAAACCTCTGGTTCGATGTAGTACAGGTCGTCGGGCGCCCGAACCATTTCACCCTGGTCCAGGGATGGCGCGACCGCAAATCCTTCGACGACAGCCTGATGGCCGCCTCGACCCGCGATTTCCGGCAAAAGCTGACCCCGCTCGAAGGGGCGCTTTACGATGAGCGCCTGTATCACGCGCTCCGCTAGCAACGGAGTGCGTCGTGACCATCCGCATCTTGTTCTTGATGACGCTTGGGATAGTGGGGACGGCTGTTGCTTCCATACGGCCGGTCGCCGCGACTAGCGGCTCTGTTTATGCCGTGACCTATTTCGAGGCGGTCGCACCCGACATCGCGAAAGTCGCGGCGGATGTCCGGCAATTCGCCGCGGCGAGCCGCAAGGAAGCCGGGAATGCCGGCTTCGGGGCGTTCCAGGAGACCGCCCGGCCGAGCCGATTTGCCATTGTCGAAGCGTGGCAGGACAAGGCGTCGGCCGATGCGCACAATGCCGCTGCTGCCACCCTCGCCTTCGGCGACAAGGTGCAGCCGCTGCTGGTCGGTCCGTTCGAGGTCCGCACTCTCACCGGGTTTTCGACCGCCGCCCCAAACGGGCAGGGCGGCCCGGACGCGGTCGATGTGCTGACCTTTGTCGATGTCTTCCCGCCTGGCAAGGACCGGACTGCCGCCCTCCTGACGCAGCTCGCCGAGGCCGGCCGTAAACTAGCCGGCAATCTGCGGTTCGACGTATTGCTGCGCGTCCCCGGTGGGGGGAACCATTTCATCGTGGTCGAGGGATGGCGCGACCGCCAAGCCTATAATGCGACCTTGACGGCG
>DASXMC010000677.1:0-12010 GCA_036495885.1 Allostellaceae bacterium
CGCTCCCCTACCGACGCTTCGCAGTCATCCTCGCGGAGGACTGCGCACGGATCGGGGGCGACGTGGGTTGCTACTCCTTCATCGCAGTGGACTCTCACCACTTACTCCTTGCCGGTCTCCCGGCGCACTCACTCGCGTTGCAGCCTGCACACTCGCGCGGTCACCAATTGTGACCGCTAATCGAAGGCTTCAGCCATTTCGTTACCTCCATGACTGCTCCGATTGCTTCCGGCTGGAGCGCATCGCCGGGTGGGCCTCGCACCCACTGGAAAGCGCCGCCTTTTCACCGCGCACGCCGCTTCCGGCCGTTTGCAAAACCTCGATCGAACCACCGGCATCGACCCAAATCGGGTATTCGTGCGATGTAGCGACGCCTGCCACTCCTGACCCACTGCTTGTCGGGGCGGGAAGGAAAATAAGCGGTCTTTACACGATGAGAACCTTGGAAGCGTCAAGCTGGCGACAACAGCCACACTAGGTGAGGACGTGCATGAGGATCGACGCTGAACTCTACTTCGACAATATACAGGTCGATTGGGCGATACATCCGGAGCTATCCGCGTTTCCGGAGCTATGGGTGTGCCGGATCCTATTCAGGCCATCAGACTTCCAGCAGGTTCCGCTTCGGAAGCTGCCAACCCACCTTCGAGCCCTCCATAAGAGAGGATATTATTTCGACTCTAACCCGCAGGCCTACAGTGTTCTCTGCGGCTCAGCGGCGGCAGCCGAGCGCCGGCTCAGCATATTAGGTTACTCCCGTGCACGGGCTGAGGAAGCTTGGAGTTCGGCGAAGGCCGAGGTGCTGCTGAAAGCAGAACAGGATGAGGATGGTTCCGATGAAACCCTACGCAGAATGCACCAGGGAATAGCAAACCTATTTGACCCGATCTCATACAAGGAATGGCAGACGAAATACGCCGAAATCCAGAGAACGAAATCAAATGGAAGAGGAGACAATTCCGCCGAGACATTCATATTTCTGAGAGGTCTTGATTCAACGGAAATCGCGAATGATCCGCTCATGTGGGTGGCGATACAGCTTTATGCCCTTGCGCCAACCAAACTCTGGGCGGACTTCACTTATCTAATTGAAAGCGAATCCGAGACCAAGGAATCCATCTTCGGAGAGGATGAGGTTCCCAGTCGTTTGAGCTATGCCTTCGGCAAGATCACTCTTCTGACCGAAGGCGTTACAGATAGTAGAATCTTAAGCGTTTCGCTGAGCGAATTCTACCCTGAGGCGCGAGATATTTATAGTTTTGTGGATTTTGAAGGATTCAAGGTTGAGGGTGGGGCATCACCTCTTGTGCGACTCCTGCGTGGCTTCGCTGGTGCCGGTCTTACTGACCGTTACATCGCGATTTTCGACAACGATGCCGCTGGACACGAAGCGCTCGCCTCGCTCAAGATCATAGCCCTACCCTCCAATATCCGCGCTATCACGCTGCCTGATCTAGAGTTCGCTCGCGACTATCCGACCATTGGGCCCACCGGCAAGGTAAGCGCGGACATCAGCGGCGCCGCCGTTTCAATCGAGTCGTTTCTCGGCCGAGACGCCCTTATCCGTGATGGTGAGCTAAGGCCGTGCGATGGTCGCAGTGGAATAGCAAAGCGGAACGCTACCAAGGTGAAATTGAGGGCAAGTCAGAAGTAAGCGCGCGTTATCTTGCGGCCATCAAAGAAATCAAAAACCCGGAGGTCCTACAGCGGAAGTTTGCGGACATGGACGCCTTGCTGCGCACCATCTTCGGAGTATTCGCTTAGGTCCGCACATCGCGCGTCGGCGTTTTTTTCGAGGCCCCCTTCGCTACTGCTGTCGGCTGCCGCATTGAAGTGATCTGGTCGGCCCCGATAGAAGAAAATTTGTTTCTCTCGTCGCACGCACATGGAGCGGCCCGATGCCAGCTTTCGATCGATACGGCATGTGGTTAGGCAGCACTTGGGCATATCGCCGCTTCAAGCTACATCATACCGAGATCAATGATCTTTATTGGTCATTCGCCCCTGTTGCAGGGTATGCCGATTATCTCGCGAGGCACGCAACGCCAGCCGCGACCCCAACGACACTATTCTTTGCGACAGGCCCCGACGCTCGGCGACTCGCGCCGAGCGTCGGCAAGTGGCAACAAGATCTCAAAGAATTCCAGAATTGGGTGCGGCTCGCATCGTTGTTATCGGTGGTATCCTATTTCGAGATTTATATGAGGGATGCCATCACGATCGCACTTCGATCAGACCCGCTTGCGCGATTCGGCAGACCGAAGATGATGGACGGTGTTACATGGCTGAAAGAAGGCTTGCGAGATCACGTTGAACCCCTCATTCGTGACTGCCTAATGCGAGAGTGGCCGAAACGCATTCGCGCATATCGAACTTTGTTTGGATCTGTTCCATCAGAGATCACGGGGAACGTCCCTGCCTTAGAGAATATCAGAAGCGTCCGGAATTCCGTCGGACATACGTTCGGTCGGAACCCTGTTTCGACACGGGGTGACATATTACGAGTTGGCGTAACCGCATCGCAGCGGCTTGCCGAAGCTCGATTTAAACGATGGCTGGGCTTAATCGACGAGTTGGCCGGTGCAATAGATCGTCATCTTGGACCTAAACATATCGGGGAATTTGAAACACTTTTACTCTACCACCACTGGAAAGATGAGCCTCGCATAGGCCGGGCCAAGAGCTTTACCGAGCAACGCGCGTTCTCGCGAAAGCTGCATGATATTTCGGGATCTACGCCTGGAACCGAATTCTCCAGGCTGCTCATTCGCCATTATAACCGGGCGTGACTCAACGCTACACCGTCTGGAGGCCATCGGCCTGGGGGGTTGGCTACGGGGGAATGAAGAGCGGCCCCCATCGCGAAGGCTGGATGACCGGGAAGGGGCATGAAGAGCGGTTCCCGCCGCGAAGGCTGAGGCGTCGGCTGAGGGTCGGTTTGAGCCGTTCAACCGAGGTCAGTCGCTTGACTTTGTAGAGCCGCCGTTTCTCAAACACCGGGGGTATTCGCGGTAGAGTGTAGCCAGCGACACGCCGAGGCGATGCGCGATCTGGGTGACGCCGATGTCGAGATTGGCCAGCATCGCCTTCGCGGCCTCGATGTCGTCATCGGTGAGTTTTGGCGGACGCACCTCCGGTGCGGCCCGCTGCCGAGCCGATCGCAAGCCCGGCCGCGTCTCGAAACGCACCGCTGCCGGGCCGGAACCTCGCCGGCCGCCCCACGACCGGCGCCAGCACGGCCAGCCCTGTGGCCGCCGGCCCAGTGAATATGCACTAGCCGCAGTGCGCTAGGCCACAGCGCAACACCAGACCGCAGTGCACTAGGCGGCCGTGTAGCGCTGGACTGCAATGTGGGTAGCACTGGGCCGCAGCACAGCAACGCACTGGGCCGCAATGCCGCAATGCACTGGGTCGCACAGGGTCGCAGTGCAGACTAGGCCAGCAGCGTTATTGGGGGAGGTCGCCTCGGTTGCCCACAGATCGAGCGGCGAAGGCTGCACCGGGATCAGCACCAGCCCGGCCACTCGGACCGCGATCCGCGCCTCGGTCTCGGCATGCGGTGGACTGTCGACGATGACGAAACCGGCATCGCGCGCATGATCGCCGATCCATTGCTCGGCGCGCCAACCGGGCAACGCCGCAAATTCGAAGCCGATCGCCGCATCGCCGAGCCGCGCGCGGCGTAACCTGACCCAGGCGGCGAGGCTGCCTTGCGGATCGATGTCGAGCAGCGCGATCCGTGCGCCGCCCTTCGCCCAGGCGATTGCGAGCTGCGCCGCCAACGTCGTCTTGCCAGCCCCGCCCTTACGTTGCGCGATCGTGATCACTCGGCCCGCCACACCTCGGCTTTTAGCAGAGGTCATGGCGGGTTGGTGAGCCATTGGTTTAGCCGAGACCGGCGAACGCTGCTATTCGGCGGCCCTGCAATTTGGATGTGAGGCCGAGACGTTCGGCGACGGGCCGTAAGCCGGGTCGGCGATGTGAAATGCGCGATCTGGCGCAGCTGGATGTGTTCCGGGACGCCCTGTATCCGCGGCAGCAATAGCTCGAAGCCTGTCTCGTCCTGATCGAGCAACGCCGCCACCCCTCGGCTACAGTTTTCGCGATTACAGGCAGCGCCAGCTAAGTCGCCGCCGATGCCTATGCCGTCGTGATCCTCAATCCTGCCCGTCGGAGGCCGGGGTCGCCAGCTGGCACCAGAGTGCCCCAGCAATATCACCTTGTTGCAATTGCCGCCGTACAGGCCCGGAGCTCAACCCGGTCCGTCAGGACAGTTGGCGGGCGTCGGCGACTTCGAGCATCTGTGGTGGCGTTCCTGTTCCGCCTCCTCGGCCAGTTCGAGATCTGTCGAGACGATCGGATTTGTCGACAGGGCAAATGCCAAAATAGCGGGCGAGAGCGGATTGCCTGATCAGGGCAAAAATTTCCCTAATCGCCTGATTTAATTCCCTGTTCGGCCGAGAAATTTCCCTGTTTGGATCCATAGGGAATTCGCCCACAAGGCACTGATCTTATGGCTTTTTTTGCGGCTTCTGACGCGCAAGTCCCGAATCGGCGAAATTCCCTGTATTTTCCCTGCTAACAGGGAATTGAGGGCTGAGACGGGTTCGCTCGAGACTGGCCGCTCCAGCGGCAAGTCGGTGCGAACCTGACATCCTCGACATCCGCCGGATCAATCCTGGGCGACCGTTGGTCTGTCTCCTACCATCGGTAAACCTTTTTAAGGCTGCCGCCCATCAGCTGCCGACCTGTCGCTCTCGGCCGCGCCCGGCGAATATGCAACAATCGGTGGCGTCCCACTAACAAACACCTTCAGCGCGGCGAATAACGCTCTCGGATCGTACTGGCCCTGATAGACGGGTGGGGGCGCGGGGCCGCGGTCGAGCACGCGGGAAATCGCTTCCCAGGCCGTGCGAACGGAGCATTCGATGGTGAAGGCTATTTCCTTAGGAACCTCGACGTACTGACCGATGAGTCCGAGATTGGCGGCCCCCTCCAGAACCGGTGGAGGCCTGTTGCCGCGGCTCCGAGGAAGCCAGATGTTGTTGACGTAGGGCATGTAGCAAGGCACGCAAATCGATGACGCCATGATAGCGGCCAATTGCCTGTCGAACCGCAGTTGCCGCAGCGTCTCCTCCAGGATTTCCGCGCCAGTGCAGGCCGTCATCGGTTTGCGCACAAAATCGCCGTTGCGCTCGGGATGCAGACCGTAGCCCCACCAGACGCTCATGCCCTTGGGCTGGCCGATAATTTCCGGTTGGTGAAAGACGGACAGCGACAGCACCCAGCCCGAGTCCTTTAAAGTCGCGAGTCCACCCAGTCCCGCCCTGCTTCCGGTCAACGCGGCGATTTGATTGATGAATTCTGGCCCTGTGTCGGTGACCGTGAACGTTACCCACAGCGAGTCGGGTATCCGGGCCGTACCGAAGAAAACCTCGGGATTGCCGAAATCCCTGCGCCCCTGCGCAAGCCGTTCCCACAGCGCCCAGGAGCGCCCGCTCGGCCGTGGGCTAGGCACTTCGGTCATCGACCCCGCGGAAAGATCAGCCGCTTGCGATCCGGTGGTCACGAGCACGAGGTCCTCCAGCGCGACTTCAACCGACGTTACGGTGCCGCGCCGTTCATAGTCGAGCCGATTGACGGTGCGGGCGGGCGCCGCCGCGAAGCCGATGTCCTGCACAAGGGTGAGGAAGTTCACGCCGCGTGGGCGCAGCCAGGCGAGCAGCGGTTCGATAAAAAAAATTGGTGCTGATTGACGGGCGTGCGCATCACGCCGCTCATGTCTGACAGGTCCAGGAACAAGTACAGGAAGCGATTCATGTAACGCCGAAACTCGATCACGCTGTGCTGGGGCAGCGATCCCATGAGCGTCGACCAGAGGAACCAGAATTCGGTCAAGAAAAATCGCCGAGAAAAGAACTCTTCGATCCGCCGCCCGTCCAGCATCGCCTCGGGCGTCAGCACGACCCGCGCGAGGCTGAGGCCGTCGCTTATGCTAAGACCGAAACGCGGTCCATGCACGATGCGGCTGTCGCGATCGAGGATGTGCGCCTTGTCCTGGTACGGCTCGCCCGTGTTGAAGGCGAAAACTCCTCCGTGACCGAAATTGACGGGTTGCGTGCGGAAGGGATCGACTTCAGCAGATCGAACGTGCAGCGGAATTCCCTGTCAAAGACGGAGCCAGGTAGGTTGTAGCCGCCCGCGGCGCTGCCGCTGAGAAAGAATCCGCCGCCCAGCATATCGTCCGCCTCGTAGATCGTGATGTCGGCTCCGGGCACGTCAGCATTCCGGATGAGAAGCGCGGCTGCCGCCAGTCCGCCGAACCCGCCACCGACGATGTGCGCCTTCATCTGCTTCCTCCTGACTTCGGCGGTTAGGTCACGAACCCCTCGCGAGGCTAGCGTAGATCGACGTCGCTTTTCGAACCGTCGTTTATTTGGCGTCCGCAACGGTTCGCCGCTGTCCCCGCTATCCTGAGCACCCTACTCGGTGGCAGGTGATCGGCGACGGGAACGGCCGAAAACGGGCGCCTCTCGCCCCTTGCGCTGGCATCTCGGCGAAAGTCGCTTTTCAGACCCGACAGCGGCCGCCCCGCCTTGCGTCGCTGTTCAGGCCAAGGAGTCCGGGTTACGAACGTAGTCCTTGATCGCATCGGCCGCCCAACAGGCCAGCATACCGATCGTCGCGGTCGGGCCGTTTGCGGGGTTTTGCGGGAACGCGCTTCCGCCCACCACGAACAGATTCGAAACGTCCCACGACTGCAGGTATTTGTTGACGACGCTGGTCGACGGATCGCTTCCCATCACGGCGCCCCCGACATTGTGCGTGCTCTGATACCCCGTGATACCGAAATGCATGCCCTTGTTCGTGCCGCCCAGGCGCGAACCGTTGAGCGCCTGGCCGATCTCGATGCAGCGCTCGTTTAGGTACTTCATCATCCGCAGGTCGTTCTCGTTCCAGTCGAACGTCATGCGCAGCAGCGGCAGGCCGTAAGCGTCTTTGTAGGTCGGATCCAGATCAAGATAATTGTGCCGATAGCTCAGACAGGATGCGTGAATGGTGATCGACATGTTTCGGCGGTAGTACTGGGCGACGGCTTTCTTCCATTCGCCCCCCCACCGCGGCGTGCCGGGCGGCACCCGCTTGCCCTTGATCGGCGTAGCACCGCTCGTCGCGGTGTTCATATAGGCGCCCCCGATAAAGCCGAGCGGGCCACGGTCGATCAGGTCGCCGTTGAACTCGTCGATCGACGTGTTGACCTGGCCGCCGCCGATGAACGGATTGAACTCGCGATCGTCGAAGAACACCTGCACCGAGCCGCCTTGCTGGTAGGAGTAGTTGCGGCCGACCACTCCTTTGCCGGTGAGCGGCTCGTAGGGCGTGCCGATGCCCGACAGCAGCAGCAACCGCACGTTGCTGAAGCAATAGGCGCCCAGAACCACGATGCTGGCCGGCTGCTCGATCTCGTTGCCACGCGGGTCGATGTAGGTGACGCCGGTGGCCTTCTTGCCGGTGGAATCCACGTTGACGCGCAGCACGTTGCAGAGCGGGCGCAACTCGAAGGTCGGCTGCCGGGCAAGCGCGGGTAACACCGCGCTGAGGGGATTGGCCTTGGCACCTTGCGCGCAAACATGGCTCGAGCAGAAGCCGCCGCGCACGCATTCGAGCATCTGTACTCGGTACAGGTTGCGGTAGTCCTGAGTCATCGCCGCGGTCGGCCCCTGGAACGGCACGTAACCCAGCGAGGTCACGGCATCGGCGAACAGGGCGCCCTCATGCGTGCGCCGCGTTGGCGGGTTTGGATACTCGCGCGAGCGCGGCCCTTCGTGTGGATTGCCGCCTGCCTGGATCTCGCCGTTCAGATTGCCGGCCTTGCCGCCGACGCCGAAGATTTCCTCGAACTGGTCATAGTAGGGCTCGATGTCGTCCCAGGTGACGCCCCAATCCTGCAGATTGCAGTCCTCGGGAATGAACGATGCGCCATAGCGTTCCTTGATGCGCGAGTACATTTCGAAGTCATGCGGTAGAAAGCGGCGCGCATTGCCGCCCCAGTGCGCCGCCGTGCCTCCGACCATCTCGCCTGGCTTGAACGCACCCATCTCACGCATCGGCAGCGCCGTCTGCGCGTTGTTGTTGCGAAACGTGAGGGTGTCGCGCGCCAGGTTCTGGAAGATGTCGCTGTGGCGATCGAACTTCAGCTCGTCGTACACGTTGGGGCTCTTAAAGTCGGTGTCGATATCGAATTGCTTGCCGCGCTCCAGGCACACGACGCTCAGCCCGGCGCTGGCCAGTTCCATCGACATGATCGAGCCGACCACGCCGCTGCCGACGACGACGACATCGACGGACTTCAATTTCGTGGCCGACATCTCAGCTTTCCCCGTTGCTGTTGTGCTTGATGATGACGTGCTTCGGAAGGCCTTCCGCATCGACCGGCACCTTACCAGTCTGGACGTCCAGCACGCTGACGGGTTCGGCGTGGTACGGCTCGCTGCTGGTGACCAGTTCCCGGTATTGGCCGCTCGGCACTCCGGGGAAGCCGAGCAGCTTCCAACCCACTTTGTCGCGGTTGCCGCCGTAGAGTGGGTCGGCGAAGTACCCCTCTTCGGTGTTGCGCCACAAGAGATCGAAGAAGAGTTTCGATGGCAGCGAAGGCAGCGCGATCTCGTCCTTCTCCAGCTGCTCGAGCAGGCGCAATTGTCTGTCGCCCGCAAGCTGCGCGAAAGGCCGGTCGAACTCGGCTCTGCAGTGCTGGTTGATCTCGCGAATCGCAATTCGATACACCTCTTGTGGTGTGAAGCGCGATTGATAGCCCTGCTGCGGAGTGCCCTCCAGCCATGGGCCGCCGCGATATTGACGGCCGTGAACACCCCAGGAGCCGGCCAATTGCCGGTCGATATAGACCACCACACCCACATCGCGAGCCCCAGGACCCAGCTCATCGGTGGGAATCAAATGCTCGACGGCGGCCTCCAGAAAGCGAACCTCGGGCTCCAGCAAATAGAGATAGGAAGCCCCGATCGGGTTGTCGCTCAAGGTCATCTCCTCAGTCCCCCACTTCGGGGTGATAATGTGATCGAGCATTGTCAAGTTAGCCGGAAACGGAACGAATTCAGACGGCGTATCGCGTGATGCAGATGCCTGATGAACGCAGGTCTCCTGTCGCCAGATACGGAAGACGTCGGCCCGCGCCCGTCAGCCCACGTTGACCGTCTTCAAACAGCAATTCGCGTCGCCTCATCGAGCGTGATCTTCGATCGTCGAGCTTTGTCACGCGCGGGCTTTCATGCGCCGCCATGGGCTGGTTCTCTAGCCTGCCCCCGGCTTCGAGAGAGGCGGTGATCGCTTGCCCGAAACGTATGGCAACCGATGCGGACTTTCATATCAAGCCGCGCGGCGCTGAATCATGCGTCACGCGTCGATCCGGTTCGTCCGCTTCTCCGTCAGCATGCCGACGGCCTGCTAGCCCTAACAGGGCCGTTTACGGTGCATCTCTGCACCGCACCGCGGGGAGTGCAATCGTCCGGAAAGTGAGCGTAAAGCCGCCGCTCTGCTCCATCTGATCACCGCCGTTCCGGCGCTGGGAGGGAGGGGTCGGGATCGAAGAGGCGACCATGCGCACTACGATTCCAACCCTTGTGGGCTTTGCGAAGGCGCCCTGGAACAACGGTCGCCTGATCGGTCAGAAGCGCCCGCTTAAGCCGAAGGATCTCTGGGCAGTCCCGGTCCGACTCCAGCTCGAGGGTAGGAAGCGCGACCTTGCCTTTCAATCTCGCGATCGATAGCAAGCTGCGCGGCTGCGATCTCGTGTCTCTACAAGTCGAGGACGTGCGCGCCGGCGGGAGGGTGCGGGACCGCGGACTGTGATCCAGAAGAAGGCCGGGGGGCCGGTTCAGTTAGAAATGACGGAGCAGACGCGGTCATCGATCCGAGACTGGATTTCCGAAGCCGATTTCAGGAGCAGTCGCTATCTGTTCCCGAGCCGCTTGCGCGCACTGCCGCACCTCTCGACCCCGTCAATACGCGCGGATCGTGCATGCCTGGGTCGAGAGCGTTGGCTCGAGAGCTCGGCCTATGGCACACGCTCGATGCGCCGTACGAAGGCGGCCCAGATCCATCGAAAAACCGGCAATCTGCGAGCGGTCCAGCTGTTGCTCGGGCATACGAAGTTGGAGAGCACCCGTCCGTTACCTTGGGATCGAGGTCGATGATGCTCTCAGCATCGCCGACCAGGTCGAACTCTGATTGCCCGCCGCCACTTCCCACTGCCGCCGTGGTAGAGCTGCGGGAAAACGGGATCGTCCTGAAGTAGGCTGGGACGCGCCATCGGGCGAGCAGGTCGAGCAGTCGCGGATTGCCCCATTTACGTCATTCGCCAACCGCTGCACGTCCGTCTCAGATAAACAGTACTTTCCGTATGAGTCGCAGGGCGGCCGCCGGGAGCCACGCCGCCGGCACGCCCGGGCGTGCTTCCGAAGGGTATGCTGGCCGTTGTGTACCTGGACAATCCGCGCGACAATACGAGGGGCAAGGCCCTATGGACTTCGCCGCCTTCACTGAGACCCCAGGAGGAATGCCCATGGCGTTTGTCAGATGTTATACCGGCACGGATGGTCAGTCACACTTTGAGGACCTGGACCTGCTCCCACCTGACATGGAGAGGTCAATCGAGCAGACCGCCAGCAGCATCAGCTTCACGCGTTCGCCCAACGGCCGTTTCAGCGATTGGCACAATGCGCCGCGCCGCCAGTACGCCATTTTCCTCTCCGGAGGCCAGATGGAGGTCGTGATCGGCGATGGGACCACCCGGCGGTTCGGCCCTGGAGACGCCGTCCTGTTCGAAGACCTCACGGGACAAGGGCACACCAGCCGGAGCGTCGGTGGGGACCGCCTGACCGCTATCGTGCCCATAGCCGATTAGCCTCCTCCCGTGGGTCGTGTACCCGATGGAGGCGGATAATGATTTCATCCCGAAAACCGGGTCGCTCATGCTCGTTGGAAGCGGTTGACAGGCCAAGGTCTGTATCACACCAGCAAGGGTCCTACAGTAGGGAGAGCGGGGAGAGGCCAGCAGCCAAGCCGGAAACTCGAACGCTATGGATACGATTATGGCCGGGGTCTCGTGCTTCCGGCGACGAACCAGCCGGACCCACCCAGCTTTTCGTGCGTCGTGAATGCGGCAACGCCGGTCCCGACCGCGATCCCGCAGGTCATCTGGAGGGCAGGACTCGATCTCGATCCCGTCGACATTTCCGACCCCAATCAAGTCGCTTGGCTGGAAGCACTGGTTTGGCCCGAGCAAACGGATCGCCTCGCAAAACTGCGCGCCGCGATCCGGATCGCAAGCGAAAATAAGCCGCGCGTCGTCAAGGGCGATTTACGGACTGATCTCGCCGGGTTAGTTGCAGAGGCACCAAAGGACGCCACGCTGATCGTCTTCCATACGGCGGTTCTGGCCTACATCCGTTCCCCAACGGAGCGCGAGGAATTTGCACGATCCGCAAGATCCCTTTGCGATTTCTGGATCTCGAACGAGTCGCGGCGGATCTTGCCTGAAATAGCGGCTCGTATCGGGAACCTCGGGCCGAAGGGTCGCTTCCTGATGTCCGTGAATGGGGTTCCGGTGGGTTGGACGGACCCGCACGGCACATCACTCGACTGGATCTCTCAATCAGATCATGCGCGGGATTTCCGGTGACCGTCTGATCGACGTCGCGGATTTGTATGCCGATCTCTCCGTCCGCTCCTAGCAATTGGGCCGAGAATAGAGACGCGGCCATCGCCACCGATCCAGATGGCGGCACCTTGAGGGATTTTTTCCGTGTCAGGGGCGGCGAGCCATTCGTAGCTTTTGCCGACATTGCCCCGGACGTAGGCGTGGGCAGATCCCGCCATCTTCAGATTTCGAAGTCGCCCCCGCACTGCTTCTCGATCGGAGAACTTTGGCAGTTTTGTATGTTTTGACATCGGCCTCCGATCGCAACCCCTGGGATTAACGCTAATCGTCGAA
>DASXMC010000678.1:0-1979 GCA_036495885.1 Allostellaceae bacterium
ACCGCCGGGCCGAGCGGCACTCCCGGAACCGAGCGGCCCGAACCGCGTCCGATCCCGTCGGCAATGGCGACGACGCAGGCCGGGCGTTCGTAACGCTCGCGCAGCCTGGCGGCGACAATCCCGATGACCCCCGGATGCCAGTCCGGCGCCGCGGCAAAGATCAGGACCGGCGACTGCGGGGCGGCTTCGACCGCGGCGATCGCCGCCGCCAGGGTGCGCGCCTCAATCTCCCGGCGCTCGATATTGAAGCCGTCGAGGCGCCGCGCCAGATCGGCCGCGAGTGCGGGATCGTCGGTCGCCAACAGCCGCGCGCCGAGATCACTCTCGCCGACCCGCCCGCCGGCATTGACCCTGGGTCCCAGAACAAAACCGAGATGATAGGCGTCGATCGGCTCGCCGACGCCGGCAACGGCGGCAAGTGCAGCGAGCCCGGAATTGGTCCGCCGCCGCGCCACCTTGACGCCTTGGGCGACAAGCGCGCGATTGAGGCCGGTCAGAGGTACGACATCGCACACCGTCCCCAGGGCCACAAGATCAAGCCATTCGAGCAGATCGGGCTCGGGCCGCGAGGCATCATACCAGCCGGCATTGCGCAATTCCCGGTTGAGTGCGACGGCGAGCAGAAACGCAACGCCGACCGCGGCGAGGGCACCATGCCGGCTTTCTTCATCGAGCCGATTGGGATTGACGAGGGCGCAAGTGCGCGGCAACAGCGGCTCGGCGACGTGGTGGTCGATCACGATCACGTCGAGACCGCACTCGGCGGCGTGCGCCAGCGCTTCGTGCGCGGTCGTGCCGCAATCGACGGTGACGACAACGCTCGCCCCTTCGGCGCGCAGCCGGTCGAGTGCCGCGGTGTTGGGGCCATAGCCCTCGCGCAGGCGGTCGGGGATGTAAATCCGGCTGCGGGCCCCCGCCGCATCGAAAAATCGCGCCAACAGCGCTGCTGCGGTCGCGCCGTCGACATCGTAGTCGCCTAAAATGGCGATCTGTTCCTGGTCGCGGATAGCGCGGGCGAGCCGCCCCGCCGCCTTTTCCATGTCGCGCAGATGCAACGGGTCGGGCAGCTGGTCACGCAATCGCGGCGCGAGAAAGTGCGGCGCATGATCCAACCCGACCCCGCGCTGCGCCAGCAGCCGGCCCACGATTTCAGGCAGGCCGAGGCGTTCGGCGATCATCTCGCCGCCCTCTTGCCCCTCGTTGCGCAGGCGCCAGCGGCGGCCGCCTACCGACCGCTCGACCCCAAGGAATACTTCTGGTAGAGGCCTGTCCACGCCGGGCGTATCTTTACGCGAGCAGCGCCATTGTCCAGGGCTTCGTGCTCCAGCCTCTCCATCATTGGGTTGCAGCTGGGATGGGGAGACCGCTTTTGCCCAATTTGGCAGAATCGGATCGCGGGAGGTGCGATCAGCGCCGTCTTTTGGTGCGATCTGCCTCCCAGCGATCTACTATATCGACCTGAACGGAAGATCGATGACCGCACCTTCTTTTGACCCGATCCTCGAAGCGGCGCGCGCCCGGGTTGGCTCGGCGGCGCTCGAGGCACGAATGATCGAGCCGCGAAGCCCGGCCGAACTCGGAGACACCGGCGACGACCGCTATCTGTCGCAGTTGTCGCTGAGGATTTTCCGCGCCGGGCTCAAGCACAGTCTGGTCGATGCCAAATGGCCGGCTTTCGAGGAAGTCTTTTTCGGATTCGAGCCGCGCCGGGTGCGCGCGATGTCGGACGAGGCGCTCGAAGCGCTGCTCGCCGATCGCCGGCTGATCCGCCACTGGGGCAAGCTCAAATCGGTGCGCGACAATGCCGCGGCGATGATCGCGATCGGCGAGGAATTCGGCAGCTTCGGATCGTGGGTCGGCACCTGGCCCGGCGCCAACATCGTCGGCTTATGGGAGGCGCTCGCCGAACGGTTCAGCCAGCTGGGCGGGGTCTCCGGGCCGACCTTCCTGCGCATGGTCGGCAAGGACACGTTCATCCT